>NZ_JACJDM010000260.1:0-204 GCF_014163545.1 Pseudoalteromonas sp. SR45-6 | reverse complement strand
TTTATTTGCTGTACTTCTTGTAAATTTTTTATAACTTAGCTTTTTATAACTTAACAATGGCTTGGCTGATTACTTGGCCAACGAAATTAAGATGACACCCATCTTAACTATTCAGAGTGAATATCGTTTTTATTCTTCAATTTGCGCGGCGTAAAGCCCCGCCTACGCAAATTTAAACAGCTATATTACATCGCCTGTAGGCGG
>NZ_JACJDM010000025.1:0-64500 GCF_014163545.1 Pseudoalteromonas sp. SR45-6 | reverse complement strand
CGCTCAACCGTTAAACCAGCAAGTGAAGCCGCCTGCTGTGTTGCTTGTCGTTGTTTATTATTAAAGTAGGCCGGTACTGAAATAACAGCTTCAGTAATGGGTTGTTGTAAATATACTTCAGCTTGACGTTTCGCTTCTTCTTCAGCTTTCTTCAATGCGGCCTCTTCTGCTTCTCTTTGCAGACGCTCAGCTTCAACGCGATCTTTTTCAGACTTCGCGGTTTGTTCTGGGGTCATCTGCTTCTGTTTTGCTACACGTTCAGCATCTGCTTTACGTTTAGCTTCTTCTTTCACTTTACGGTCAGCCTCTTCTTTGGCTTTACGCTCTGCGTCTTGTTTTGCTTTAAGCTCAGCTGCTTCTTTTGCAGCTTGTTGCTCAAGTTCACGACGAGCGGCTTCTTCTGCTGCTATACGTGCTTGCTCTTGCTCTTGCTCAACCGCGCTTTTCTTCACGTAAGTACGTGTTTTACGTACTTCAACTTGTACTGACTTTGCTTGACCTGTAGAACCCGTCACACTTAATGTGCTTTTGCTCTTACGTTGCAATGTCATACGCGCTGGGCCATCTGAGCCTGTGCCGCCGTGTTGCTTGCTTAAGTGATCAAGTAACGTTGCTTTTTCTGCTTCAGTTACATTATCACCCGCTTGCTTAGTGATACCGGCTTGCGATAATTGTTGAAGCAATTTATCAACAGTTGTACCAATATCCCCGGCTAGTTTTTCAACATTTACTTCTGCCATAGTCTCTAATACCTCCGTTAATAAATTACTCGTCTGCGAACCAACAAATGTTGCGCGCAGCCATAATTAGCTCACCCGCTTTCTCTGGAGAAAGCTCTGTGATATCGACTAATTCATCAATACCTTGCTCTGCTAAATCTTCTAGCGTAACAACCCCTTTGCTTGCCATAACAAACGCAAGGTGACGCTCTAACCCTTCTAGTGCTAATAAGTCTTCAGCAGGCTCTGCACCATCAAGGCTTTCTTCTGTTTTAAGTGCTTTAGTCGTTAATGCATCTTTTGCACGTGAGCGTAACAAATCAACAGTATCTTCATCTAAACCATCAATTTCTAAAAACTCAGACGCAGGCACATAGGCAACTTCTTCAAGGGTTGAGAAACCTTCGTTGATAAGTAATGTTGCAAAGTCTTCATCGATGTCTAAGTTTTCAGTGAATAAGTTAATTAACTTATCAGATTCAGCTTCGTTCTTAGCGCGCATCTCTTCAACTGTCATTACGTTTAGTTCCCAACCAGTTAACTGGCTAGCAAGACGTACGTTTTGACCGTTACGACCAATTGCTTGTGCTAGGTTATCAGCTTCAACAGCGATATCCATTGAATGGGTGTCTTCATCCATTACAATTGAAGCAACTTCAGCAGGTGACATTGCATTAATAACGAACTGAGCTGGGTTGTCATCGTAAAGTACGATATCAACACGTTCACCACCTAATTCGGTAGAAACAGCTTGTACACGTGCACCACGCATACCAACACACGCACCAATTGGGTCGATACGTTTGTCGTTAGATTTCACGGCGATTTTAGCACGTGAACCTGGATCACGTGCCGCTGCACGTAGTTCAATCATCTCTTCGCCAATTTCTGGCACCTCAATGCGGAATAATTCCATCAGCATTTCTGGCTTAGAGCGTGTTACAAATAACTGTGCACCACGAGCATCAGGTTTTACTTCATAAAGTAAACCACGGATGCGATCGCCTGGACGGAAGTTTTCACGTGGTAACATGTCATCACGGTAAATAACCGCTTCAGCATTGTTACCTAAATCTAATACGATTGCGTCACGCGTTGCTTTTTTCACAACACCTGTTACTAACTCGCCTTGTTGATCTTTATAAGCTTCTACAACAAGTGCGCGCTCAGCTTCACGTACTTTTTGTACGATTACTTGTTTCGCCATTTGTGTAGTAATACGGTCAAATTTAATTGACTCGATTTGCTCTTCGATGAAATCACCAATCTTAAGATCTGGGTCATCAACCTGAGCCGCTTCTAACGTGATTTCGCTGTAAGGGTTTTCCAGTGAGCCATCTTCAAGTACTGCAGCAATCTGCCAACGACGGTAAGTGTCGTAGTCACCTGTTTTACGGTCAATTGCAACGCGTACTTCAATTTCACCAGTATGTTTTTTCTTAGTCGCAGTCGCTAATGCGAACTCTAACGCTTCGAAAATCTTTTCTTTTGGAACCGCTTTCTCATTGGAAACGGCTTCAGCAACCAATAATATCTCTTTTGCCATGGGTTATGCCTCGCTTGCCCTATTCCTTCGCACTCGGATTAAAACTTTGCGATGATGTTCGCACGTTCAATGTTACTGAGCATAATTAACTGCTCAGTACCGTCATATGAAAGTGTGATCATATCACTGCTAACTGCTATTAGATCGCCTTTAAAATTACGGCGACCATCTTGTGGAAGCTTAGTACGCACGCGTACTTCCTCTCCTTGTGCCTTCTCGTAGTGATCTTGTTTGAATAATAGACGATCAACACCAGGAGACGATACTTCCAAATCATATTCATTTGTAATCGGGTCTTCGACATCTAAAATTGCGCTTATTTGACGACTTGCATCAGCACAGTTATCAACCGAGATCCCCGCTTCGTGATCGATATAGACCCTAAGCGTAGAATGGCGACCCGCTTGCACAAACTCTAGACCATGTAATTCAAAGCCTAACATTTCAACTGACGGTGAAAGCATGGTTAATAAATCTTGCTCAAGTTTTGTCACGAAAATTCTCCATACAAACAAAAAAAGGGCTTATAGCCCTAAAATACTTAGCTTATACCTTGATTTAAAATCAAGAGGTGCAGATACAACAACGCCCCGAACCAAGCGGGGCGTCACACCTAAAGCATAAAACTGTGTGGCCATGGGCCAAGCTTGGTTGCGGATAGCTAACACCATCTAAATTAAACCCAAAGGCTTAAACGCAAAACGCGCATTACATAGAATGCGCGACTTCAAATCAGTAACTAAAATCGCTACTCAAAAGTATGGCTTCAAGAATTGAGAAACATTAATAAAATTAATGGCTTATCTCAAAAACTTGGTTGCGGGAGCCGGATTTGAACCGACGACCTTCGGGTTATGAGCCCGACGAGCTACCAGGCTGCTCCATCCCGCGCCAACTTGTATCAAATATCTGATACTTGCCTAGCAGCTAATTAAGTGAGCTAGACAATGGCGGCTATTATAAAGAGGCTTGGCGGAATTAGCAACCAAAAACTGGTAAAGAATGACTAGATTATAAAGTACAAAATTATAGGTCAGAACAATTAGCTATAACGGAACACCAAGTGCGATTTTTAAAAACCAACATAAAGGCCCTAGGGCGTGTTGACCTTTTGTGATTAATTTTGCAGCAGTATGTTTGGTATTTAGGCAAGGCAGAGTCTATGTAGTGTGGTTGTTCCCCATAAATAGGCGATAACGCAGTATAAATTCCAAACATGCGCTGCCCAAAGGGTTCTTCCTAGGGGCGATTAACTCTTTGTTGCTCGATTTTTACTTAGCCCACTAGGTTACAAACCTCGCGCCGCGATTAAATCGCCCCTAGATTGAACAAATTTCAATCCACAAAGGTCAACACGCCCTAGCCTTATTGGCATTAATAAAGCACGCTATCGCGCAATTTCCATCGATTTACTCACTCTTTCCTACACAGCGTCTATACTAAGTTTTTAATGGCAATCTGCATATTTAAGGCTATTTAGAGAGGGCTTATTATGAGTATTTCTGCTCATCATCAAAAAATGTTATTATGAAGTATCGCAATAATAAAACCCAACTTTCACTGTTTTACTGTTACCTTTCATGTGCAATTAAAACGTCATGCATTGACAATGCAATGGCCTAGCAGTGATGAAATAAGTGAAAAAAGTTATTTGTTGTATTGCTCATTGGAACGCACTATTACCCACTTAGATCGCTTATTGTCTGTATTACCTTTTATTCATTATCATGCCAACAACCTAAGTAAATCTGGCCTCACTTGTCAGGATGTTGATTTATTATGTGATGCTTTTATAGCTGCGCTAAAAATTCATTTGGGCCGAGAATTTACGCTAAACCTAGAACAAGCGTGGCGTTATGCACTCAGGATGTTTAACAGCATAGTGAAAAGCTATTTATTTAATACCAGTAATATTGTTGCAATTAACAAGTCCGTGCAGCAGCAAGTGAATTCATAACAAATAACCTACATGCATTATTCTATACTGGCTAACTCTTGTAGAAGACGATCTATTTGGTGCTGTTCAACATCGATTAAAGTTGCATATTTTGATGTTAACGCACTCATTTTTCTAGATAAGGAGTTATCAAGAGTCGCATCAGTTAAGTTATTAGGTTGCTCTTTAGCCTGAGCTTCGAGGGCTGCTATTTGGCGATCCATTTGAGCTTGGTAAGTATCTATTTTTGATTGTCGCTGTTCAACATCTCGTTTGATTTCTTGTGACCGAATGAACGAATCAATACCTTTGCTCTGGGTTGATTGTTGGTCAATTTCAGACGTGTTTTTCGACGCAGGCAAAGCGTGTTTTTCTTTTAAGAGTCGATCAATATCCCGCTGTTCACGTGCAATTAAAACGTTATAGCGCTCTGAAATACTGGTCATTTGATTAGCTATTGCAGTTTCTTTTTTTGCACCAGATAAATTATTTAACTGCGCATCTGATTGCTCACCTAAGGCGGCAATTTGCTGATTCATTTTCTCGCTTAAGCTATCAATTTTATCTTGATGCTGTTGAATATCAGCATCAATTTGCCGAGTCCGAATATAACTATCAACGCCCGAGGTATCAATATTTTCATTAGCAACAATCTGACTAGATAAGCTTGGGTTTTGCTCTTTTACAGAGATTAGTTTCGCATCATCACCACATGGAAATTGACTAAATTCCACGACGCCTTTTTTTTCACACTGATAGACTGTGGCATGCAAAGAACTAACATGGCAAAGTGCAATGAGACAAGGTAAAACAATTTTAAATTTGCAAATAGCATACTGATATTGATTCATAAGGCGACACTCCTTTGTTTACGTATTAATACCTATACCACGACTATCAGTATTAATAAATGCGATCTAATCGACAATTTAATTCGTATAAAACAATTTTGAGCAAAATTAATGATCTATAAAACTCTGAGATTTATTTTTGGCGACCAACTTAATGCCAATCACAGTTGGTATAAAGAAGAGGATCAAACACAATACCTTTATGTCATTGCTGAATTAAAACAAGAAACAGATTATGTAAAACACCATATACAAAAGGTAGCGGCGTTTTTTGCGGCAATGGAGAACTTTGCGACTGCGCTCAAACAAGTACAATTAAATGTGCTTCATTTAACACTCGATGATACCCACGATGACGCATGCATTACCTCATTGCTAACACGCTTGGCGAAGCAATATCAGTGTCAACAAATCCAATATCAGTATCCTGATGAGTATAGATTAAAAACTCAACTGCAAGAGTTTGCAAACAGCAGTGACTTTAATGTTAGTGCCACAGACAGCGAACATTTTTTATTACCTTTTGCTGATATCAGCGACCATTTTAAAAAAGATAAGCATGTGAAAATGGAATTTTTTTATCGCATGATGCGCAAGCGCTTTAACATATTGATGCAAGATAATGCTCCACTAGGCGGGCAATGGAACTTTGACCAAGACAATCGTAACAAATTAAAAAAAACTGATTTAGCTGCTATCCCTGAACCAAAAATATTTACCAATAATATTGAAGCTATTTTACAGCGCATAAAAAAACACCAGGTAAATACCCTTGGCCATTGTTCAGCAACTTTATTATGGCCAACCAGTCGTGCTCAAGCAAAAGAATTACTCGATTACTTTTGCACTCATCTACTCCCCTGTTTCGGAAAATTTCAAGACGCGATGACCTGTCAGAGCTCATACAAATGGAGCTTGTATCATAGTCGTATCGCGTTTGCACTTAACACAAAAATGCTGCACCCAATGCAAGTTATTAAGCAAGTACTGGCTGAGTTTGCGGCACGCCAAGAACAGATCACGCTTGCCCAAGTTGAGGGGTTTATTAGGCAAATTTTAGGTTGGCGAGAATATGTAAGAGGTATTTATTGGCAAAATATGCCTGATTACGCGAGTAAAAATGAACTTGAGGCTGCTCGTCTGTTACCAGATTATTTTTGGAGTGGCAAAACAAAAATGAACTGTATGAAACAGGCAATCACGCAGAGCTTAGAGACCGCCTACGCGCATCATATTCAACGCTTAATGATCACCGGAAACTTTTGCTTATTAACCGGTATTGATCCAAATGAAGTTGATAGCTGGTATTTGGGCATTTACATCGATGCCATTGAATGGGTAGAAATGCCTAACACCCGTGGTATGAGTCAATTTGCAGATGGCGGCCTAATCGCCACAAAACCGTATGCCGCAAGCGGTAACTACATAAACAAAATGAGTGATTACTGCACCAGCTGCCACTATAACGTAAAACAAAAAAGTGACGACACGGCTTGCCCTTTTAATAGTTTATATTGGCAATTTATGCACACCCATGAAGCCCGCTTAGCTCGTAACCCACGTATTGGCATGGTCTATAAAAATTGGCAAAAACAAGATACATCACAACAGCACGCTATTTTAGAGCGAGCGCAATGGTGCCTAAATAATATAGAAAAACTCTAACAGAAGTATCATATCAGGTAATATTGTTAATTAAATGTTTAATTAATTTGTAATTATAGTGTAATTACCCTACTTTCTAATATTAGAAATTACTCCACAACACTATGAGAACACGATGAAAAAACAGTTTTTAACGACATTATTACTGATCAGTACAAGCCAAGCACAGGCATTTAGCCAAGAAACACATAAACGTATCGTCATCGATGCAGTGAACTATATGCAGCAGCACCCAAGCAGCACACAGTTTTCGGCATTAAGCCAATACGCTCAACAAAATAATATGACGGTAACCCAGTTAGCCGAAGTACTAGGCCAAGCAGCCTATGATGTGGATGACTTTGAAGACACCTTCTTTTGTGGTGCTGTAACGGGGTCATGTGTTCAAGCACCAATATGGGGAGCAGCAGAGAGTATTGTTAAATATACCAGCTATTGGCATTTCCAAAACCATACCCAAGGGGCTGATCAACACGGTAACGACTTTGGTGGCTACAATTACCAAAAACTGACGGTATGGGGCACCGTTGATAACTTGGCTTCAAGCTGGTTAAAAGGTGACTACCTTGATGACGGTCAAGGCGGTGAAACAGGCTGGTTTAATGCCGATTCATCAAAGTACAACAGCTATGGTATTACTGAAGCTAATTACCGAATTGACAGCCAATCAAATTACAACATGTACGATGACTTTGAAGAAATGCCTTTTCAGCCAATTGATAATTTAGGTCAATACTGGTATCAAAGCTATTTGCAAAGTGGCAACCCACAAGTGTTAGGTTTTGTTTTCCATACAACTGACTTACTACAACCACACCATACTTGGACCACATCTGATCTCAATCATTCAAGCTGGGAAAGCTGGGTAAAAGACTACTATGATCAGGAACAACTCAATGACTCTGCCCTTATTACACAAGCCATGCAAACATTTTCAGCACTGGATATAAACAGTCAAGACGTACGTCCTTTACTGACACAAGGTGGCGCTTTTTCTTATGCTCAAGGCGGTATTGTGCTTAATTCACAAGACCATTACGACCGCTTAAATACGGCAAAACAAGTGATCCCACATGCGATTGCCATGGTTGTGCACCTACTTAATCATGCCATGGTCGTACGCCAATGAAAGCGCTGAGCAGTTGTATTTTGTTATTGTTAGGACTGCTTTATAGCAGCCTAACAATGGCATCATTTAACCAATATAGCGCTGCTGAAGTGCGTTTAATGCAGCAAGTTTATCAACAACACAATGCCAACATTAGTCGCAAAGACGTTCGTAAACATATGTTTGAAAATCAATTTTTATTATATCAAGCAGAACAACATATGCCTGAGCTGCTTGAACGTCAATCTGCGGTAGGCTTTAGCACGCAGTACCATGTTGAGCGCTATTTAATGAACATATTTGACAGGCAACTCAATTTATCAACATCCTATGTTAAAGGAAGTAATCTCACACAATATAATGCCCAGTGGCTGCTCAAAGTATTGCCTAGCTACCCTGCTGATGGCCAATACAACGCTGAACAAATCAATAAAATGCAGCGCACTGAGCTCAGAGGGCTCTTTACAACCGCCGTCAATCTTTATGAGTTTATAGCCCCTTTATCTATGCAAGTACGCTTTCGACTGCACCAAGGTGAAAGTGACTTATTCAAAACTGAAGTGATAAAAAAGCAACAATTTGAGGCGTTGCTTTTAAAAGCAACGCCATTACTTTTAAAGCAAGGGATCAGTATCGCGCACCTAGAAGAACTAGCAAAAGGCGATATTTTAAGGCCTTCGATTCAAAGTTGGCTAGGTATTAAAGACATGATGCACGTTCAAAGCCCAATACTCGACAGTCTTGAACAACAAATATCCGATAAAGAAATAAAAAATTATTATCAGGCAAATAAAGCGCGCTTTAAATACCTTAGTGAAGTGACAGCTTACGGCGCTGCGTTTACTGAGCGAGAGCAAGCGGTTCGCTTTAGAAACACAGTACAAGCAAGCTCTTTTACAGATGCATTATATATATCACAGCAAACCGACATTTATGCTAAGTATCACAATAAACTAACTCGCAAAAATAAAAGTAATTGGGCTGTGCAACTGGCTTATACGCTAAAAGCAGAAGAATTATCTGCGGTGATGCGCTCACCTGAAGGTCTATGGGTCGTCATAATTAGTAATAACCATCAGTATAACTACTTTAGCGCTACTGACGAAACTGTTCGCTATCAAGCTAAAAAAGCCATCGCAATACAAAAAGCGCAGCAACGCTATCAGCAAAATTGGCTGGCTTGGCAACAACAAAATGCTGTAAAACTATGAATAAAAAAGCTATCTACATAATTACAGGCGTCGCTTGTTTAGGTTTTTTAGTAATAAATTTAACAACAGAGCGAAAACGCGAAATAGCTCCCATCCGCGCTGCTGATGATTTAACGCCAGTAACGCCCGCACCACAAATAAATAATGCGTCGGCACCGACAGCTATTAATCCAGATATGACTGCTGAAGCGGCGATTGATAGTCACACCTCATTAAAAAATACTGATGCCAGTCAACAACTGCCGCCCATTACTACACCGAGTTACTTGCCTGTCATCGCAAAAAATCCAATCAGTGCGAGTCAGTTTCAAGGCGACTTAACCGATCATCAAGCTTACCTCGATTTTCATAAACAGCAGCAAACTCAGCTCGAGCAACGCTTTGTAATAGCTGCTCAACAAAAAATAACTAACCTTGAAAGCTTGCTCGAAAAAGGCCGTCAAAAAGGCCTCCCTCAACGGCAGCTGCAAGTTGCTATTGATAAAATTGCCGCCTTAAAAGACATGCAAGCCAAATTAAAAAGTAAAGATACAAACTGAACACAGCATCATTAATCATCTGCGATTAATGGTGCGCTAAGCGGACCCGATGTTTAAGCAAAGCTAAAAAAGCCGCCTCAACTGAGGCGGCTACTAAAAATAACAAGTAAATTAGGGGAAAAACACTGTCAAAGGGATGGTTATTTACCTTCTAGCAAGTTACCACTGCCAATTTCAATTTTACGTGGTTTAAGTGCTTCAGGGATCTCGCGTTGCAAATCGATACTAAGTAGCCCATTGGCTAAATCAGCGCCGAGTACTTTAACGTGGTCACCTAGCTGGAATTTGCGTTCAAAGTTGCGCTCAGCAATGCCTTGATGAATAAATTTGCGCTCTGCGCTGTCATCTTTATTGGCTTTAATGCCAGCAACTTTTAAGGTGTTATTTTCTGACTCTATCGTCAGCTCATTATCACTAAAACCGGCAACAGCCATAGTAATGCGATATTTGTCTTTATCGAGTGCTTCGATGTTATACGGAGGAAAACTTGGCTGCTTGTCAGTGCGAGCGGCCGCATCCATTAAAGATGCTAAATGATCGAAGCCAATGAATGAACGATAAAGTGGTGATAAATCTACTGTACGCATAATAATATCCTCATATTTAAGCGATATTTTGCATGTGCTTTTCGGTTGAACAAGCGCAAGCAAAGTTTAATTAATAATATAAATTTCAATTACTTCTGTTTAGTTGGGACCCATCAGGCGTCCTCACTAAACTATATATGGACGGCGAAATTGTTTTCAAGATTATTTTTGAAAAAAGTTTTATTTTTTTTCAAAATCTCTTTTTGCCTACTCAATAAAGTGAGGATTCAAAGTTTGCTTTTCAAGTCTTTAAATAGTAATAAGGGGAATTAGCTTTAGAGGTCGATATGAAAAAAGTAACGAGTTTGCTGCTCAATATAATTATGTTAGTTGTGGTGTTTTTTGTAGTGACTACATATCAGCAACGCAATTTACTCAGCTCAGATAGCAGCCCTGCTCCATATTTTAATTTACCTGTGCTCAATGACAGCGAACAACGTATTGATATTGCGATGCTCAAAGGTAACACCACCGTGGTTTATTTTTTTGCGCCATGGTGCACAATCTGTCGTTACAGTATGCCAAACCTAGAAGCGGCATTGGTTGATTCTAATATCAACGCCATTGGCATTGCACTTGATTATAAAAATGAACAAGCAGTTGCGCAGTTTGTTAGTGAACTTAAACTCACAATGCCCATTTTACTAGGCGATAAAAATACCCAGAGTAATTATAAAATCAGCGCCTTTCCTACTTACTATGTAATTGATCAACAACTGCGAATAACCGCACGCTCAATGGGCTATTCAAGCCAATTAGGTATTACTATCAGAGCTCAAAACTAAATGTAACAGCTTGTAACACCTCCCTACATTTGCCTACATTTTCGTACAGTTTACTACGTATTTTTATATATTTTCTCATTACTATAGGTCGCAGTCACACTTACTCATAACCATGGAAGAATCATGTTAGCCACCTGCTTGCCATCACTTTACCGTTTAACGCCACTGGCGTTGTGTTTGCCATTTTTAACGCACGCCAACGTTGATGCTAATGAAGAAATAATAGAGCGTCTTGAAACCGTTTATAAACGCAGTAGCATTACCAGTGAAATAACCGAAAATACTGAAAAACTGATCACTATGCCCGGTGCTATGGGCGATCCACT
The DNA here is from genome assembly GCF_014163545.1 of Pseudoalteromonas sp. SR45-6. Lineage (NCBI taxonomy): Bacteria > Pseudomonadati > Pseudomonadota > Gammaproteobacteria > Alteromonadales > Pseudoalteromonadaceae > Pseudoalteromonas > Pseudoalteromonas sp. SR45-6. Next base: position 53,227 of record NZ_JACJDM010000025.1, on the reverse strand, counting down.
GCGGGCAGTATTTGCATTACCAGGCGTTGTCGCCGCTGGCGGCTCAATGAGTGAACCGGCGGTACGTGGCTCATCGCCCGATGATAATTTGTTTGAAGTGGATTTTATGCCTGCAGGCTATATTTTTCATGATTTCGGCAGTTCTATTTTCAACAAGTACATTATTCAAGATTTTCAACTTTACTCAGCCGGCTATGGCACCAGTTACAGCAACGCCACCGGTGCCGTATTTGACGTAACACTGCGTAATCCTAAATATCAACCGATTACTACCACGCTTGATCTTACAATGTTTAATGCCGGTGTCTTTGTTGAAGGGCAACTCACGCAGAACACCGCGTTTTATTTATCAGCACGTAAAAGTACATTACCACTGTTCTTCTCTAAAGGTGAAGAGCTTGAAAACGACGATGGTGAACTCAGTGGTATCACCATCAATGATCCCCCAGATGATCATGATTACCAAGGCAAATGGATCTGGGATATAAACAATCAAAACGCCCTAACAGTGTCATTTACAGGCGCAAAAGACTCGGTTGCAGCAGGCTTTAATCAACGCGCTGAACTTTCACTAAAAAATCCTGAGTATCAAGGCGATGCTGATTTTATTCGTGAATTTACCAGCCAAAGTATCTTATGGGATCACTTTAATAAAGACTTTCATTTACGCTTAGGCGTTGGTTCGCTCGAACATTCTGGCCGATTGGAATACGCTAAACGTGCCACGCTAAGTGATGGCTATTTTGATGAAGAACAACAAAAGCAAATCACTTATAAAGGACGATTAAATTGGCGTGTTACTAAAGCCCAGCAACTGGTTTTTGATGCCGCCTATTTTGATAACGACAGTACTTACAGTTACGATAGTTTTCAATATCTTTGTACCGAGCTCGATCCTGATTGCGATCTAAACAAAGGTGAGCGAATAACTGGCAAAGACAAGCTAGCCCTTGATAAGTACTTTGTTGGTGTTAGCCATGTTTGGGTTATTAACGAACAATGGCAAAGCGAAGTCGGCGTGCAATATCAAAGCAATGATTACACTGATGAAGATTTTGTGATGCCGCGCCTTGCGCTTAGCTACTTTATTAATAATCACAATAGCATCAATGCTAAATACGGGCATTATAATCGCATGCAAGATATTGACACTCTATTGCCTGAACACGGCAACCCGAATTTACGTTCGCAAACCTCAAAACACAGCAGTTTAGGTTTTGCACAAGAACTTGCCGATGAATGGACATGGTCTATTGAAGGGTATTACAAAACCATGGACGATTTACCGTTGGCATTAAACAATTATTCCGATGCAGCAATTCGTTACAGTAATGATGTAACTGGGCGAGCTTACGGTGTTGATCTATTAATAAACAAAAATAAAACTGATAAATGGTATGGCTGGCTTGCAGTTAGTTATGCCAAAAGTGAACGTACTGACCAACGCCAAAATATCACTCGGGATTATTACGCTGATACCCCTTTAGTTGTCAACATGGTGTTTAATTACCAAATCAGTGAAAAATGGCAAGGCGGCTTTAACTTTACTGCCCGCAGCGGTCAAGCTTACACCCCGATTGTTGGCGTCACAGAAAATTCCGAATTCGAAGGACGTTTTTTACCACAATATGGTGATCCATTTTCTGAGCGTTTCGATGTTTATCATCGGCTTGATCTTCGTTTTGAACGTCAAACCGACTTTTGGGGCTTAGACGGTGTGTTAATTTTAGAATTAATGAACGCCTACGGCCAAGCAAACACCAGTAGCATTGATTTAGATTATCAGAAAGTAACCTCGACTAATGATTTAATTATCAAAGAAAACGAGGATGATTTTGAAATGCGCCCTTCAATTGGCTTTAGTGTTAAGTTTTAATTAGCCACCCCACATACACCTTTAATACTGATTAAAGGTGTATGCAATCATTAAAATAGAATTCATCAATCGTTTTTTTACGCTGTTTATTTTTTCTCAATTAGTTAAGATGAATGTAAATAAAATCGAGGAGAGCGATATGTTAACTGTAATTTTTGGCCGTGAAGGCTGCCCTTATTGTGTACGTGCTAAAGATGTTGCTGAAAAACTAGCAAATGAACGTGATGATTTTAAATACCGTTATGTTGATATTATTAAAGAAGGCGTTAGTAAAGCCGATTTAGAACAATCAGCAGGTAAGCCTTGCCCAACCGTGCCACAAATCTTTATTGACCAAGCACACATCGGTGGTTTCACTGAGTTTGAAGCTTACGCTAAAGAGAATCTTGGACTTTATCAATAAGTTCTGTATAAAATTTGTTAATCAATTTGATTTACCCACAATCAAATTGATTAAATTATGACCAACATCAACTACATACAAATTAGTTTCAATTTATACAAGCATTTGCCTCGTAAATCCTATACAATGCGCGCCTCTTTAAATTCGTTGAGGCGTATTAATGTCAGAACCAGTCACGTTTGAATCTCTAAATCTTTCTCCTGCAATTTTGAAGGCAGTTGAAGAGTTGGGTTACAAGACACCATCTGAAATCCAAGCTCAATGTATACCGTTATTGCTAGAAAGAAAGGACGTACTGGGACTAGCTCAAACGGGTACAGGTAAAACCGCAGCATTTGCACTGCCATTACTTAATAATATTGACCCGTCTGTGAAGCAGCCGCAGATCCTTGTACTCACACCAACCCGTGAGCTTGCGATCCAAGTAGCTGAGGCATTCGAACAATATGCTAAACATGTTCGTGGTATTGAAGTATTGGCACTTTATGGTGGCCAGAGCTACAGTATCCAATTAAGTGCACTTCGTCGTGGCGCGCAAGTTATCGTCGCTACTCCAGGTCGCTTAATCGATCATATTAACCGTGGCACTATCAAGTTTGACAGCTTACAAGCTCTTGTACTTGATGAAGCCGATGAAATGTTACGTATGGGCTTTATCGATGATGTTGAAAACATCATGGAAAAAACGCCGCGCGAAAAGCAAACATGTCTTTTCTCTGCGACCATGCCTAAGCAAATTCAAAACATCAGCAGCAAATATATGAATAACCCTGAACAGGTTCATATATCTGCGCGTAACTCAACAGTATCATCTGTTGAGCAAGTATTTTGGAATGCCAGCGTACACAAGAATAAAGCGATTGTTCGCTTTTTAGAAGCTGAACAATATGAAGGCGCGATTGTTTTCGTACGTACACGTAACGATACAGTACAACTTGCTGAATTATTAGAGCGCGAAGGTTTCTCTGCAGCTCCACTTAACGGTGACATGAACCAGCAAGCACGTGAACGCACAGTAGAACGCTTAAAAAGTGGCATGCTAAACGTTGTTATCGCAACAGACGTTGCAGCACGTGGTCTAGATGTTGACCGTTTAAGCCTTGTTATCAACTACGATATCCCACAAGATTCTGAAGCTTATGTTCACCGTATTGGCCGTACAGGTCGTGCTGGTCGTACTGGTAAAGCGATTCTTTTCGTAAAACATAACGAACGTTATTTACTTAAAAATATCATTCGTCATACGAATTCAGATATTGTACAAGTTGAACTACCAACTGCAAAAGTTGTTGAAGAAAAACGTATCGAAGCGTTACAAGCTAAATTAGCTATTGCGCTTGAAAATAAAGATATTACTTTCTTTAATGAAGTAGCAGCTAATATGGCGCAAAAGCTTGAACTTGCTCCTGAAGACCTAGCAGGTGCGTTACTGTGTTTAGCACAGCAACAATCACCAATTAAGGTTGAAGAAGTTAAGATCCAACAACGTGAGCGTAGCGAACGTAATGACCGTAACCCACGTGAGCGTAATGATCGTGGTGACCGTGGTCGTCGTAATGAACGCAGCGAACGCCCTGCACGTGACCGTGATGCTAAACCACGTGAACGTAATAGCCGTGATGCAGGCCCTATGGATACTTACCGTATCGAAGTAGGTCGTGAACATGGTGTTCAAGTTAAGAACATTGTTGGCGCTATCGCTAACGAAGCTGACATCTCAAGCAAGTTTATTGGTGATATTCGTTTACACGACAATCACAGTACGGTTCAATTACCGCAAAACATGCCTAAAGATGTACTTGATCATTTCCAAAAAGTGTTTATTTGTAAACGTCCAATGGGCTTAACATTAACACAAGATCAAGGTCCTGCTGAACCACGTGCTGAACGCTCTGAGCGTCCATCAGGTGACAAAAAACGCAGCTTTAACAAAGATGACAGTGCACGCGGTGATAAGCGTAGCGGTCCTCGTAAAGAACGTCGCCCAGTAAGCTTCACAGCTAAATAAGCAACGACTCTTTAATAAAAAAACCTTGCCACGAAAGTGACAAGGTTTTTTTGTGTTTGGAATAAAGTAAATATTCGTGAGGGGAAGATTTTGTGAAGTCATAAGAGTCGTTGATAGCAATTGCATTGAATGAATATTTGAATTCGCTAAAACAATCATGTTTTTAATAAAATTGGCATAAATAACGCTCTAACATCTATTTTTGCTTCTAAGCGGGCCGCAATCAAATATAAACCAGCAAGTTTACGGTGAATAAATAATGCATCCACTGGTGGTGTATGCCATTGCTGTGCTTGTGCACTAAGTTGCAACCCAGCATCTTTAATATTTGCTGCCAGTTGACTATTTTTAAAATCAAAATCACCATCGTGACGCAGTGGCTCACACGCCATTAAAAATAGCTCTATGACATTATCTTTATAACTGTCACGCAATGTATCTTTAAAATAACCAATCTGAGTGGCCGCATTTAATACACCATCACGATTATTCTCACTGCCTGCTTTAAATAAAGCTAGATAAGCTTGGCTCAACTGAGGCGAAATCTCGCGGGTTGCCCCAAAATCAAATAAAACGATTTTTTGTGTGGCTGGTTGATAATGAAAATTAGCAAAGTTTGGATCTGTTTGTATCAGTCTAAATTCAAACATTTCTTTAAAAAATAACGCAATAAGTTGCTGTGCCACAAAGCTTTGCTCTGCTTTGGGTAGTTCGGTAATTCCCTCTATAGGCTGAGCCTCAATATACTGCATCGTTAATATTTGTTTAGTACTGTGCTCTTTATAGACGTCAGGAACAATAAAGTGTCGGTTATTTGCCAATGCATTTTTATAACGTAATAAATACTGCGCTTCACGATGATAATCAGCTTCCGCTAATAATTGTATTTTAGCCTCTGCAACGAGTGGCTTGATATCAAGATCTTTAGGTAATAAACGAGACAGTGTAAGCAGCGATATAACATTATCAACATCACTGACCACACTTTTTGCGATCCCCGGGTATTGAATTTTTACAGCTAATTGCTCGCCGTTTTCATGGTAGGCCAAATGCACTTGACCAATAGAAGCGGCAGCAAATGGCCTAAGCTCAATATGTGAAAAGCGCGATAACCAGTCATCTCCCCACTGCTCTTTTAATACAGTAATGAGTTGTTTGTGTGGCATGGGATTAGCGTCTGATCGAAGTAATGCAAGTAATTGAGCAAGCTCTGGACTGAGTAGATCCCCAGCATCCATTGACAGTAGCTGCCCTAATTTCATTGCCGCACCGCGTAAGTGTGATAGTTCTGTCGCTAGGTTTTTTATGTTTTTAGGCTGCAGTAATAAGCTTTTATTATCCCAACCCTTTCCTGAAAGAGTACTTTTGGCTCCCTCAAATAACATATTACTCGCGACACTGGTTGCTAATGAGCCTAACTTTGCAAAGCGTGAAAATCGAGATGTAGGAACAGCGCGTTCATTGGCCATACTAAAACCTAGTTAACGAATATATTTACCAGTTTATACGTACCAAGCTGGGTATACGATCGAATTGACAACTGGCTGGATAAAACTAACCACAAAAAAACCTCGACACGAAAGTGAAAAGATTTTTTCTGCTTGGAATTTAGTAAACTAAACTAGATTAAGTGAAGTTACTGCTATTCATTGGCTGTGGCTGAGCTTACCTAAATAGACTTGTTTGCAGTAATTAAATTAAGGTCTTTGATAGTAGCGTAGTCTGCATCATCACTTAAAATATAATCAATTTGATTCATATCCATCTCATTCTTTAAAAATATATCGTATCCATCTAAATAGACTTCACCATATATCGCAAGATAGTCTTCTGGAGCTAAAAGTACATTTTCATTTGGTTCTAATATTATCGCTAAATTATCCAGAGCTTCTAATACGACCTTCATCTCATTAAGTACTATATCTCTCCCCTTATCTCTCATCCACTTCTTATGATCTCGGGTATTGGTAACACTATCTAATTTTGCTTCAGTATTAGCAACTATGTGAAACAACTCTGGAATAGAAAACCTAGAGTATCTTAGGGTATTTACGCCTAAAAAACTTTCAAGTAATGAGGAGTATTCATCTAACTGATATGCGCGAGGTTTTAATGCTTGAGGCATGACTCGACTATTAGCATAGGTGATCCAATAAATCACATTTGTATCTAATAAAATTTCGATACCTTCAGGAACCATACTACTTGTTTTGATGACACAAGCCTTTGGAGATGAAGTTTTTCTACCTTGTGAAAACCTTTCTTTTCTAATATTAACGTGATCCATCATTATTCTTCTTTAAAATCATTCAGGCCAGTTTCAACTTTTTTAGTTAAGCTGTCTTGCTCTTCTGCTGATTTAGAGTAAAAATCTATTGCATTATGGATCACCTGATTTAACAAATTACGGCCAACCGGTGTCATATTAATAAATTCAAACTTCGATTGAAGGATCTCTAAATCATAGTGCTCAAAAAAAGGAGCTATTGATGTGTTGAAGAAAGGAGAAGCATAGAACTCTACATCTTCAAAGTTCATTATGATTTTTGATGAACCAATCTGCTTTTCAATTTCAACTCTTAACTTCTCACCACTAACACGAGAAACTACTGAACGACCTATAATATCAATAATTCTTATTTCCATTTTATAACCTTATTTGATTAAAAATAGTTTGGTACTTCATTTTGAAATCGATAAATAACATCTTCTTTACAATTAAGTGAAACTTTCACCCAACTACCTTTAATGTTACTCATATGGGTGTGAAATATATCTTGTTTTTTTATCCTTTGGTAAACTACATTATCAGTATAAATTTCTAAAAGGCCACCATTAACATCTACCAACTGTCTTAAAATATCAAAACCAAGCCCTCTAGGTTGCGGTTTACCTACTGATTTTAAGTTTATTGTATATGTTGAATTACCTTTTTTTAAAGCCCATAAAATAGCATTTTTCGACGTTTTTATATTCTCATTATAATTTTTTACACTTTCAACTATACCTATTCCCGTGTCCCCTACAATAAGGTTTAATACTCTTGTACTTTTGTCATAAGTTCCTGAACAAAAAACCCCTGACTCTGAAGCCCCATGCTCGAATGCATTTGCAAATATTTCCCACAAAGAACTCAAAACCGAAGATTTCACATCATCAGAAAAATTTACTCTATTCTTCGATAGCCATGAAGTTTCTAAATACACTAAAACTTTGTCTTCCAAGTTTAGTTCATTGCTTTTAAAAATTTTAAATGGAATATTACTATGCATTTTATCTGCGTATTTAGAGTCATATGTTGGAGAAAAACCTTGAGGTAGAATTCCTGCAAAAAAATCCATACTTTTTAATTTTAAAAAGACTTGCTCATTCATTGAATCTGAATCAATTATAACATTATGATCAGCTGCAATATTGGATTTAATAAAAATACCTAGTACTACAGAAGTATTTAGCCCAATATAATTACATTTCGAAAAATCCAACCTTACTGAGTACCTAACTGATAGATTCTCAAACTTATCCTTAAATAAGAGACTCCATAGCTTGCAAAAGCCTAAATGATCATCTCTGATAGTAGGTATGAATATATTTAAAGGTATGACTGTTTTTTGTATCAACCGAAAAGTCCTATTATCAATCAAGGGGAAAGTAAAATATAATTTTTTCGAAGATCAAAAGTAAATTATTTTAAAAAAGAGCTTTCTTAACTCCAAGATTCATACATTAACTAAATTACCAAAGAAATTGAAAATTAATGATATTCTGTGAAGCCCTTTCATATGTCTATTATTAAAATAAAACACTAAAGAAACAAGTTTTACTTGAATAAAAGAACCGACTTTACAGAAAATAATCCTCACTCAGCTTCTAGTGAGGATTCTGTTTTAGCCGTGTTTTATTAAGGCGTGACTGCTGGGTACACGTAACTTGCGTCTAATCCAAGCGGGATACCCAGTGCCCAGTAACCGAGTAAAAATAAGCTCCAGCCAATCATAAAAGCGATTGAATATGGCAGCATCATCGCGATAAGCGTGCCAATACCCGTGCCTTTGACGTATTTTTGGCAGTACACCACAACTAATGGGAAATACGGCATTAAAGGAGTGATGATGTTTGAACTAGAATCGCCCACGCGATAAGCCGCTTGAGTTAAATCTGGCGAGATACCTAACTGCATTAACATAGGCACAAACACCGGGCCCAGTAGCGCCCACTTTGCTGAACTTGAGCCAACAAACAAGTTTACAAAACCAGTTAAAAAGATGATACCGACAACAGTCACCGCACTTGGTAACTCCATGGCTTTTAACAGCTGCGCGCCTTCAATTGCCAGCAGAGCTCCCAAGTTTGATTTACTAAATGCAGCAATAAACAAGGCACAAAAGAACGCCATTACAATATAATACGCCATGCTGCCCATTGCTTTACTCATGGCATCTATCATATCTTTAGAGCTTTTAAAGGTGCCAACGGTAAAACCATACACTGCACCAGGTATCCAAAACAGTAGGAAAATTAGCGGTACGATAGATTGCATTAAAGGCGAGCGAAAATTAGTTAAAGAGCCATCTTCGCTTCGCATTGCAGAGTCCGCAGGGGCTGACACATAGGCTAATAACGCAAGACCTGCAATCATCACTGTACTTGCAATAAAAAACGCGCGTTTTTCGTCGCTACGGGCATCTTCAAATGCAGGTAAATCTTCTTTATTACCATCTAATTCGGTATTTTTTAACCGTGGTTCAATGATTTTATCGGTGATGTACCAGCCTAATAAAATAATGAATAAACTTGAAGCCGAGGTAAACGCCCAGTTATTTAATGGGTTAATCGACATCGCGGGGTTAATAATTTGCGCCGCACTTTGGGTAAAGCTTTGCAGTAGTGGATCAATCCCCGACGGAATAAAGTTTGCACCAAAGCCACCACTGACTCCCGCAAATGCCGCCGCAATACCCGCCAATGGATGGCGCCCTGCTGCATAAAATATAACACCAGCTAACGGAATGACTAACACATAACCTGCATCGGTTGCTGTATGGCTGACGATGGCGACTAAAATAATTGACGGTGTTAAAAGTTTTTTAGGTGTCACCTTTAACATTAACTTAAGGCCAGTATTAATAAAGCCAGAATGTTCAGCAACCCCTACACCCAGCATGGCCACTAACACCACACCTAACGGTGCAAAACCGGTAAAAGTTTTTACCATTGATGATAAAAAGGTCGCTAACGAATCACTCGCCAACATATTATTAATAATAATGGCTTCACCGGTACGAGGGTCGATAGCGTCAAAAGTAACACCTGAGAACCACCACGACAGTAGCCAAATTAGTAACATGGCAAACAAAAAGATGATTGCCGGATCAGGCAGTTTATTTCCTACCCGCTCAACAAAATTTAAAAATCGCGCAACTATGCCCGAGGGCATTGCCACATCTTTATTATTATTCATTTCACTTGTTCCCTAGAGTTTAGTCAGTGGTACTTTAGCGTATCTAGGGAATGAGGTAAATTTTAAGTGAACAGAAAATACATTTTATAGGAACTAAATAGGCTCAATGCACAAAAAAACGGCACTATTGCCGTTTTTTTAAATAACTTTTTATTTAGTCTTTTAAGCGAGTGCTTTTACTTCTTCCCATAATCTTACTACTAGGGCTTTATCTTCTTCGTTAAGCTCACCATTGCGATACGCTTTCACTAAACTTTTTTCAACGGTTTCATTGAGCTCATCTATTTCAAGATTAAGCTCTTCAACTTGCGCATAGCCTACTGCTAAATCAAAATGGCCTCGTAAATAACCACCGGCAAATAACTCATCATCAGTGGCTTTGATCACTAAGTCATCAAAATACTGTTGGGCTGCGTCAATATAATTTACTAAACTCACTTCTACTTCTCCTGATTTTGCAGGGTCTTCTACCAATCAATCTTGATGGCCTACTGCATACATAATATGGTCGTTAAATCCGCAGGTTACACGAATATAACCGCTTAATTCATCATCCAGCTCACTATCGCCTGTATCGCAAATGAGCGGGCGGCCGTTTAAAGCCTGTAATTTAGTTTTGGTAGCCACCACAATAATATTATCCAGCCCTATCGCGCGAATAAGTGCTGGGCTTAACTGTTGATTGCCACGGCCAAAAATATGGCCTTGGCCACCAATTAGCGTGATCACTAATTTAGTGTCGCGCTGATGGGTCATCGCTAATAATTGTTCAGCTGTAAGATCTTGCGCAATTAAGCTTTGATCTGCAACTAAATCAACACCTAATAAGGTATTTTCAAGCCCCATTTCTTGCATAATAGCTGCAACTGTTGAGCCACTGCCCATTACATATAACGTATCTTCATCCATTTCACTGACGACATAGGCGGCAATATCAGCAAGAACCAGCTCGTCGGTTTCTTTACCGCCATTTTTTACCGCTTGTACATAACGTACTTCACTGGGTACTTGCATTTCACCATAACGTTTTGCTTTAACTGTGCCTTGACGAAACGCATCTTCGTCAATATCCATCACATCGGCATCGCCTAAGGTAACTAGTTCACCTTTGACCAGCATTTCGACTACCCGCCCTGCGGCCTTTGGCGTGATTGCATAAACCCCTGAATGAATTTTACAGCCGGCAGGAATGCCCAGTGCCGGTAAGCTATCTTCAACCGCATGACAAATATTGCGCGCAGTGCCATCGCCACCAGCAAATAAAATTAAATCAACACCTAGCTGTTGCAATACCTTGGCTGCACGCTCAGTATCATCTGCACTACTGGGGTGCTCGCTTTGATACACAACTTCGGTATTAAAACCAAGATCTGCCGCGGTGCTTTCACCCATTGAGTGATTAACAGTATAAATTGTTATTTTATCTTGATAAGGCAATAACACCTCAAGCGCTGCTTTAGTGCGTAAATTAGCTTTTGGCTCAGCGCCAAGCGCCAGAGCTTTAGCCGCAACACCATCACTACCTTTGAGCGCCACACTGCCACCTAAACCAGCAACTGGGTTTACAATTAGTCCTAACTTAAACTGCATTACTTAACTCCTGAGGATGTTGCCATACAAACTGCCCGGCATTCAATGGCCATGGCGTATTGTAAAATTCGCTTAATGCTTTTAAAAGTGCAGTAGTCCGAGGATTAAAGCCTATTTTTAGTAACTGTAAAAGTTGCTTGTGTACTCGCGCCTGAAAATCAAAACGACAGGTTTGCTCACCATTTAAATTATCAACCGAAACATTAAACTCAAAACCTGTAGCAACACTCAACGCCCACTCGATTGCTTGCGGTTTTACTTCAACGGCTTCAAATTCTGCTTGCTGAGCTTTATCACGGCCATCTGGGCAATACCAATAACCGTAATCTTCGAGTAAACGACGTTTATCACCCGCCACTAGCCAATGAGCTATTTCGTGCAGTGCACTGGCATAAAAACCATGGGCAAACACAATTTGATGATACGGCGTTTTAACATCAGCGGGAATATAAATAGGCTCATGCTCACCTTTGACCAAGCGTGTATTATGGCTGTGGTAAAAAGTGCGTTCAAAAATAGATGTTAAATCGGCTATTTGATGCATAAAAGTCTGATTAATTCGCCTCGGTAAAATGCAACAAATGCACATTAAAATCGAGGCGAATTGTACGGGCTTTTAGCAAGAATGTAAAAGTTGATAACGACTAAGCAGCCATGCGTTATTGTCTTGCCTTTACTTTGCAAATTTAGCTAAGCCAAAAATATGTATTCGCTGCAATCTAGCTCCTTTTATTTACTGTTCAAGTAATAACCCTTATCCTCTTTACACTTACTATCCGAATTTAAGAATAAAATTATAAACCCATGTTCAAATTACTTTTTATAAAACGACCGAAGCTTTTAGTTGTTACTTTAATTACGCTGATAAGTATCCCCCTGCCCTCATTTGCAAAAAGTGTCAGCATCAATGTGTTTGCAATCCCTTCCAAGTCAATCATTAACTTAGTTGAGCAAACTAGTGATGCATTAAAAAAAGAAGGGATCATGAGTTTTTATGAAAAAGGTAAGCCAGTGCACGTTACTTTGTATTTAACTGACTTTGTTGAAGGCTCAGAAGAAGACATTAAACGTGCTGTAAAAAGTATCACCGAGCAACATCAAGAGTTTGCTATAACAGCGCAAGGTTTTAGTGTTACGCAAAGTAATTGGGCATTTATTAACTTACAGTATTCGCCTAAGCTGCAAAGGCTAGCAGATGAAGTAACAATGGCGATTGAGCCATTACGCGATACAAATGCCACAATCCCTAGCTGGGTTAAAAACTACCCCAACAAATTAACGGCATTTGAGCGCTATGGTAGCCCCAATGTATTTCAGAACTTTCAGCCGCATTTAACATTATTAGCTAACGAGAAAAGCCCTAAGCTCGTTATTTTAAATAAACAAATGCAAGCCCACCCGCCTGAAGCGCAGGGTAAAATAATCGGCATTGGGATTGGCATTTCAGACCCGTTTGGCCAACAGAAACAAGTGATTGCAGAATACTTTTTTAATAACGATAAAAACTAACTTATTTTTATCGTTATTGTTTTACTAAGTAGCGTTTCAGTAGACGGGTATTGCGGGTATTTGCTTTAAAGTAAGCGTCAAAAATATCACCGACAAGCGGAATTAGGCCACCAAAAAAATCAATCAACATATTTATTACGATACGTAATTTTATACGCTTACTAACTCCTAAGCGCTGGGCTTCAAATAGAATATAGCTAGATAAAATTAGCCCAGCTAGATCTCCAATACCAGGCAGAATACCGATCAGTGCCTCTACGCCAAACTTAAACCGAGTAAAAGGAATGCCAATACTGCTGTCGGTAAAGCGACTAAACCTTTCTAGCCGCTTTAATGTATCTTGGTGTGATAGCTTAATCTGTTCCATACGTCCTCATAACCTTAGCGCTTGGCAAGTTACTTTAAGTAACATCAACCCCTGCTTCATCGCAAGCAACAATATCAGTTTCTTTTAGCGCTTCGGTGATCCACTGTTGTAATGTAGGGCAACTTAAAACATGCTGACAATAATGCTCCGCCAAAGCTGAAAGTGAAATTTGGTAGGTTTTTAACCTAAGTACTACAGGCGCATACATAGCATCTGCGATACTAAACTCACCAAACAACCACGCATTTGGGTAACTACGTTGTTGCTGGCTGAATATTTCATCAATGCGGCTAATGTCTTTTTTAGCCGCCGCAGATAACTCAATTAGGCGAGTTGCACGAATATTCATTGGCATTTCATTACGCAGCGCCATAAAGCCGGTATGCATTTCAGCGCTTAAACTGCGGGCTGTCGCTCGCTGCGCAGTATCAATAGGCCAAGCTGTATTTGATAAATAAGCATCATTGATGTATTCACAAATTGCCAATGAATCCCATACCTGCAAGTCGCCATCGACTAAGGCGGGTACTTTCTGTACTGCAAAACCGTTTTTAAGCGTTTCATAAAACTCAGGGGTGTCTAATACGAGTTGTTTCTCAGTAAAAATAACATTGAATTTACTCATTAAATACCATGCTCTAAGCGACCATGTCGAATAGTTTTTATTACCGATAAATAATTGCATTTGCGTTCCTTAGTAGTGTTTAATATCCCTAATATAAAGCAGTAGTAAATTAATTACTTACCAATAGTTTTTATACAATACATAAGTAAAATTGATAGATGAGTTAAATATGGATTTAGACGCCCTACGTACTTTTTGCGCTTTTGTTGAAACGGGCAGCTTTACTCGCGCTGCTCAACAAGTATGCCGCACCCAATCGGCAGTGAGCATGCAAATGAAAAAGCTCGAACAAGAGCTGGGTAATCCATTATTTATCAAACAAGGCAGGCAGCTTGTACTATCGTCAAGTGGCGTTCACTTAGCCAGCTACGCAAAACAATTATTAGCACTGCATGATGAAGCCTATAAACAACTTAAAACCGGTGGTGGGCAAACTCGCGTGCGCTTAGCATGTCCTGACGATTATGCAGGCACAGTATTACCTAAAGTTGTGGCTTTATTACATAAACATATACCGCAACTTGATTTACAAATCAGTTGCGCGCCGACCAACCAACTCAAAACACAGCTAGATCAAGGCTTGCTAGACATGGTGATTGCGACGCGCTCGCCCAGCTCTGAAGAAGGTTATTTTTTAGAATCAAGCAAAGGTGTGTGGGTTAAAAGTGCCGAATTTAACTATCAATCCGCTATGACCCTGCCAGTTGCAATATTTCAACGAGATTGTAAATTTCATCAAGCGGCTATTGAAGGGTTACTAAAGGCTGAACGCCCATTTAACATTGTTGCTTGCTGCGGCTCGCTCAGTGCGCTCACAGCATTAGTAAAAGCCAATCTAGCCGTTGGTGTGATGGCTGAGGTAAGTAACACTCAGGAGCTGGTGACGGTTACTGACTCAACTCTGCCGCCCTTGCCCGTTATTGATATCGTACTATTACACGCAAACCACGCTCATAACCCGATAAAACGAGAGTTAGTAAAGCTAATAGCAGCAGATTATGCACTTACCTTGTGAATCTTGGGTTTTAAAGACTATCGCAGCCTTACTAAGGTGCGTTTTCGCTTTGGCTCAGTAAGATATAAAAGTTGCGTATTATCGTGTGAAGCATTAATTAACATATTACCTTTCTCGTTCGCGATATGGCGTATTTCTGAGTGAGCGCTTTGTAAATCAAACATATTAAGCTCATAACCATCTTCTTGCTCTAAGGTAATACTCAACGTTTGCTCATCGACCGCCAGACCAATAATATCACTATCATCTGCGTGCCATACTTGAGCAAAATTGCCATCTTGATCGAGTCGAAATACCTGTTTGTTATTTGAAAAATAAATCTGATCGTGTTTGTCTAAAGCCATTGCATAACAAGCCAGCCGCTCTCCTTGGCCAGTGAATGGCGATAAACTTAATGTTTGCATGTCTAATTTTGCTGGGTGAAATGTAACGCCATCGTCAGCGCGATATGAAACCAAGATCGCATCTTCATTATAAAACTTCTCTCTGAGATAAAACGAATGATGATGGTGGGCTATTTCTTGATAATCGCCACTTTTTAAATCAATTCGAAACAGTTTATCTTTGCTTGCGGTGATCACTTCTTCGCCATTTTTTGACCAAACAACCCCAAACAGTTCTTCATTATTAGGGTTTGCAAAAATCAGCGTTTGTTTACCTTGCTCATATAAAAATAGCTGTTTTAAACCAAAACGATGGGATTCAAAGACAAACTTAGTTGAATCAGGTGAGAATACCGGCAAAAAATCAACCGACGAGGTATCGACGAGCTTTTCATACTGCTGAGGTGTTGCACTAGTTGCACGCAAAATATCAACATCAATATTTACAAGCTCCATCAATATCTCCTCACCAGATGGCGTGAATGCAGCATCTCGAATAACTTGATAATTATTAAATTCGATATCAGTTGAGTTGCCCTGACGATCAATAAGTAATAGATTATTTGTGTTGCTTATCAGCAAGTATTCACCACTTGGGTGCCAACTAAGCCCCTGAATACCATCTTCAATAACGGCAATTGTTTTACTACTATTATCCGTTAAATTCAGTATTTCAATACGGTAGTTATTTTGTCCTGCTTCATAACCAAGCGCTAGTTGCGTTTGATCTGGCGACAACGCATGTAACTTTAACCAGTCTTGACCCATTGAGGCTTTGATTACCTGTTTTTGTTTAGTTTCTATATTGACGGTCGAAAGCTGCGTATCATTTTTATGTTTTCGTCGCTCAATAAAATAAACCTGATTGTTATTAGTCCATTGTAATTGCTGGCTGGTAACTAAATATTCTTTAAATTCCAGTACGTTGGCGTAATTTAAACTCGTTAGAGTTACCATGTCTAAATTAAAATACGCTAATTGGCTAACATCATTTTGTTTTTCTATAAAAGCCAATGCGCGATTATCCGCACTCCACCCTAGACTATAGTAGGTCGATGGGTGCTGGGATAATTGTACCTCTTTACCTGTCGTTAATTCTTTTAGCCAGATATGCTGATTATCATTGTCACCGCGAACAAATGCTAAATAATTGCCGTTATTAGATTGCGATTGAGAGGATTCATTGGCTTCATTTGATGTTACAGGCACCAACGCAGAGAAATCAGTTTTAACAACCTGCGTTGCAAATGCGCACCAACCACCAACCAAACATACAATTGTCACGGCAATAAAAGCCAACAACGGCCACTTTACACAGTGAGAACGTGTTTGTTCGTTAAGCTCAAGGCAATAACCCCGTTTCGGGTGGGTAATGATGAATTGTGGATTTTTAGAATCTTCATTTAATGCTTTCCTAAGCAGTGCAATATTGCGTTGCACATTACTTGGGCTAAACACTGAATTAGGCCACACAGCTGCAAAAATTTCTTCCTGGCTTACCACATTGCCCCTATGAGAGTACAAAAATTGGAGCACATCCATAACCTTAGGTTCGACAATTTGTACGCCTTCAGCTGAGGAAATTTTACCACGGCTAACATCGACGTCAAAATTCCCGATTCGAAACCTACCCACTTACAACTCCAATAAATTCATACAAATCATAGATTAAGATTTTCTTAAGATAAACTCAAGGGTTATTACATTGCCGCATTAATTAGTTCAGTTAATGGTTAGGCACCATTTACTAAGTAATAAAAAAGATGCAACGGATATTATCGACATTCATTATTTTTGTGAGCGCGTTTCTACTCTTTCAAATTCAACCTATCTTATCTAAAGAGCTACTACCCGAGTTTGGCGGTGGCGCTTCGGTTTGGTCAACCAGCCTATTTTTTTATCAAAGCATGCTGTTACTCGGCTATTTATATGCTCATTTGTTAAGCCGTTATCAGCTCAAACGACAATTATTTATACACACATTGTTAGTGGCTGTATCGAGCATCATTACTTTTAACACAATTGAAGTCAGTCTATTTTTATCACTAACACCAGCGTGGTCAGTGATTGCTAAATTGTTTTTACAGGTTGGCTTAGTCTTTATGTTACTAAGTGCCACCAGCGTACTATTGCAGCGCTGGTATATTGAATCGACCGCTATGACTGTACCTTATCAATGGTATTCGCTTTCGAATCTGGGTTCACTACTTGCTTTGCTGAGTTACCCATTTATTTTTGAAGTTTTATTTTCAATCGATGAGCAAAAGAGCTATTGGACAGTGGGGTTATTTGCATACTGTATACTGTTATTGTGCCTAATTTATGTATTATTTAGTAATGGCAGTATCGCTGATAAAGCTATTACTAAGTCAAAAACGACTTTGCTCGTCAAACCTAATTGGCTGTGGATTGCGTTCTCAGCAACCAGTTCAATGATGTTGATCGCGACAACTCAGATGATCAGCATCAACATCCCGCCTATGCCTCTGATATGGGCTTTACCATTGGTAATATATTTGCTGACCTTCAGTTATGCGTTTGCATCCGCAAAAAGCTATAATCGCGCCCATTGGACGTACTTATTAATATTTAGCGCATTCGCAGGGCTGATGATGTTTTTCCTTGGCAGCCAATTTAATGCTTTAGCTCAACTGGTGATCTACAGCTTTATTTTATTCATTGTTTGTATGATCTGTCATGGTGAACTTCGAAAACTCGCGCCAGATGGCTCACTGCTTACTGTATTTTATTTATATATCGCTTTAGGAGGAGTGATCGGCAGTTTACTCAGTGCCTTAGTCGCACCGCTACTGTTTGAACAAATAACAGAATTCATTGTGGCGTTAGCTGTAGCGCTTTCATTATTTATATACACGCTACTCACCCAGACGACGAAAACGTCCTCTTGCTATAAAATAGCTTTACTGGCTACGCTGGTTATTTGGGGCACAGGATATAGCTATCTTTTTGTTAATTTTAATCAATACAACTTAGCGTCTGAGAGAAATTTTTACGGTTATGTCACTGTCAAAGACATTACAACGTCTGATCTTGCTGAACGACGCCTAATCGATGGCACAACGATTCATGGCTCACAGCCACTTAATAAACAAACTGAACTCACAAACAGCTATTACCATCACCATACTGGTATCGCTAAATCATTGTCAGCATTAAAAAAGCAACAAGATTTAAATATAGGTATTATTGGTTTAGGTGCTGGAGTTTTAGCAAAGTTTGGCGATAAGTTCGATAAAATCCGCTTTTATGAACTTAACCCTGCGGTTTATAACATGGCCATGAATTATTTTTCATATTTAACAGATAGTCCTGCACGCATTGATGTGGCTATTGGCGATGGCAGAATCACCTTAACTGAAGAGCAAAAAAATAATGCACCGTTAATGAATGCGTTAATTATTGATGCTTTTTCAAGTGATGTTATTCCTACCCATTTACTGACTGAGGAAGCTTTTCAGTTATATTGGCAGCGACTAACAAAAGGCGGCTTATTAATTATCCATATATCCAATAATCATATTGATTTGATGCCAGTGCTCCAAGCTCACAGTAAGCGCTTCGATAAATCTCTGATCAAATTTAACTATAGCGGTACGCAGTTAGGCTCACAATGGGTCGTAATGACGAATAACCAAGCATTTTTAAATTCGATAGCCATGACAGACTTATCACCGATAACACCTTATTCAACAGTACATTTGGCGCAATGGACAGATCAAAAACACAGCCTGATCCCGCTCCTGAAACTTTGATGTCTATCTTAAAATAACCACAACAAAAAAGCGCGATTAACATCGCGCTTTTAAATAATTCTAAATGCTTTTAACTAAACCCTAAACAGAGCCATTTATTGGCCCATGCTCATGATGAACATGCGGGTTTTGACCACGTTGACGTAGTAAATGATCCATTAAAGTAATGGCCATCATCGCCTCGGCAATCGGGATTGCACGAATGCCAACACATGGGTCGTGACGGCCTTTGGTGATCATCTCAACCGATTCATTACTCGTGTTAATACTATTACCGGGGATCGTAATACTTGATGTCGGTTTGAGTGCAATTGACGCGATTATATCTTGCCCTGTAGAGATACCTGCAAGCACCCCACCGGCATGATTTGAGGTAAAGCCATCAGGGGTTAACTCATCACGATGCTCAGAGCCTTTTTGCTCAACCACATCAAAGCCGTCGCCAATTTCAACGCCTTTTACTGCGTTAATACTCATCAGTGAGTGGGCAAGTTCTGCATCAAGGCGGTCAAATACCGGCTCACCTAAACCAACAGGTACATTCTTAGCCACTACTTTTACTTTCGCGCCGACTGAGTCACCTTGTTTTTTAAGGTCGCGCATATAGTCGTCAAGCGCGTCTAACTTGCTTGCATCTGGGAAAAAGAAAAGATTATTTTCAACTTCATCCCAATCGTAATTTTCAGCTTTAATTGGCCCAAGTTGGCTCAAGCACGCGCGTACTTCAATACCATGAAATTGCTTTAGATACTTTTTAGCAATCGCACCTGCGGCAACACGAATAGCGGTTTCGCGAGCAGATGAACGGCCACCACCGCGATAATCGCGTAGGCCGTATTTATGCCAGTACGTGTAGTCACCATGACCTGGGCGAAATACGTCTTTAATTTTGCCATAATCTTGTGAACGTTGGTCGGTATTTTCAATTAATAAACCAATACTGGTTCCGGTGGTTTTACCTTCAAAAACACCCGCTAAAATTTTAATTTGATCACTCTCACGGCGCTGCGTAGTGTAACGGCTTTGCCCTGGTTTACGCCTATCTAAATCGATTTGTAAATCTGCCTCAGTGATTTCAAGGCCTGCTGGCGTGCCATCCACAACACCGCCTAAGGCGACGCCGTGGCTTTCGCCAAAGGTGGACACTTTAAATAACTGCCCTATGCTATTACCTGCCATTAACTTTCCTCATTCCTAATGACTACTAAGTACCGAGCCTGAGGCTCGGCTTTGATTTTTGTGGTGATCAGTCTGCGAAATATGCAACGAGTTGTTTTTTGCTGATCACAAATACGCCAAATCCACCTTGCTCAAACTCAACCCATTCAAAAGGCGCATTTGGATAAAGGGCATCCATGTGTACCATAGAATTACCAACTTCGACAAATAACAAACCGTTATCAGTTAGATGATCGGCCGCTTCACTCAAAATAGTACGGGTTACATCAAGACCATCATGGCCTGATGCTAAACCAAGCTCTGGCTCATGGTGGAACTCACGCGGTAAATCAGCCATATCTTCGGCGTCTACATACGGAGGGTTTGCCACGATCAGGTCATATTTCTGCCCTGGTACACCGCTGAATACGTCGGATTGAATAGGTAATACACGGTCACTTAACTGATAATCAGTGATATTGATATCAGCAACTTCGAGTGCTTCATAAGAAATATCAACGGCATCAACCTGCGCTTCTGCAAAAGTTTGTGCTAATGCAATCGCGATACAACCAGAACCGGTACATAAATCTAAAATACGATTTACCGATTCAGGCTCAGCTAGCCAAGGTGAAAAGCGATTATGTATTAACTCTGCAAAAGGTGAACGTGGGATCAATACGCGCTCATCGACATAAAATGGCATATTAGCAAACCATGCAATATTAGTCAGATAAGGTACTGGCGTGAAATCATTTATACGTTCTGCAATTAATCCCGCAAGGCGGTTTTTTTCGGTGCTAGTTAACCGGGCATGCATTAATTCTTTTGGTGCATCAATGGGTAAGCTTAACGCGGGCAGTAACAAGTTGACTGCTTCATCCCATGCGTTATCAGTTCCATGACCAAAGAAAATACCACTGCTGGCAAATTGACTCGTGGTCCACCGTAGCCAATCGTGTAACGTTGACAGTTCTGCTACAGCTTCATCTAAGGTTGCTTCTTCTATTAATAATTCGCTCATATTCGTTATCTACCTGCTGCTTTAGAAAATATCAATTCAATCGAGGCGCAATTAAGGCCCCATGATTGCCCTATTGTAACGCTTTTTTACACAGTTTTTACTCTGTTTTCACTCGATTTCTAGCGTTTTTTTGTTTAGACTGCCGCTATGAAAAAAGATCCTCTCTCAAACGCAGATATTAGCCCTGACGACATCGATATGTTTCGTCAAAGTATTAATGGTGCCCGTGTATTTAAACAAGACACGCATCGCTTTGCTAACAAACCTAAAATCTCACAAGCTAAGCTGTTTGCCCAGCAAAAAAAGCAACATCAGGCAGAATTTTTCTTTTCTGATGAATATGTGCCAGATATTGATACCAACGGAACGGTTAATTATGTGCAAGACGGTCAAGATCGTTTTTTAGCAAAGCAGTTACGCCGAGGTGACTTTGTACCTGATTTAACCCTTGATTTACATGGTTTAAATAAGGAGTTGGCAAAAGATGAACTCGCAGGACTGATCCATGAGTGCAAAAAGAAGCATTACTACTGTGCGTGTGTAGTACATGGTATTGGTGGACATATACTCAGACACAAAGTGCCGCAATATTTAGTACAGCATCCAGATGTCATAGCAATACACCAAGCGCCACTTGAATACGGTGGTAAAGGTGCGGTACTTATTTTAATAAACTTACCACAAAGTGATGAATTTAGACGCTAAGCGTTAACGTTATCCCTATTTCAAGGCAACAGTGCAGTGCATATTTTCTCTATCATCTTTCCGCTGATTTTCATTGTTGCGCTTGGTTTTAGTTGTTGTAAATTAAAGTTTTTTGAACAGCAACACATTGCAGGGCTAAGTAAGTTTACTTTTTACATTAGCCTGCCGGCATTTTTATTTTTAAATATGTCGCAAATCGATTTACAGCAAAGTATTAGTTTATCGGCCTTTCTGAGTTTTTATATTCCTGTACTGAGCGTATTTGCCTTAGGTATTTTGGTTGACCGCTGTTATTTAGCTAAGCAAAAAAATTATCAACAACACAGTGTATTTGGCTTAGCGTCGAGTTACTCAAACATGGTGTTGGTGGGCATTCCTATCATCATTGCATCCCTTGGCAAAGAAATGATCGCCATCGCTTTTATGATCATTACCTTTCATAGCACATTGCTGTTTGCACTCACCTATTTAATCGGCGCAAAGGGCAGCGAACATGCATTTTCATGGTCAAGTTTTGCTAAGAGCATGGTACTGAATCCGATTGTATTGAGCATCGGCTGCGGACTAATATTAAATGTCAGCGGCATTGTTTTGTTTGATAACCTAGCAAAGAGTTTAGAGCTTTTAGCGACCCCCGCCATTGCCTGCGCGTTATTTGTATTAGGCGCCAACTTAGCGTTTTACAAAATTGCAGCTAACTGGCAACCCGCATTAATCGCCTCGTTAATGAAGATTTTTTTACTTCCTGCTGGGGTATTTTTAATCGGTGCATACGCATTTGAATTAGATAGAGAGATTTTGAACGTGTTAGTGCTATTAAGCGCCTCTCCTGTTGGTGTAAATGCTTACCTTATTGCCAGTCAAATAGGTCAACATCAGGTGACATTAGCCGGTGCAGTTGTACTGTCAACGGTTTTAAGTGTGATTAGCTTTAGTTTTTGGTTATCGGTATTGCTTTAACCTTTACAAACCGCCAGCTACATCAACAAAGCTACCTGTGGTAAACGATGCCTGCTCAGAGGCTAAAAAGTAAATTGCAGCGGCAACTTCCTCAGGTTGTCCACCTCGGCCCAATGGCAGCTTGTCTTTAAGACGCTCCACCCGATTTACTTCACCACCGTCGCGGTGCATATCGGTGTAGATTAACCCTGGGCGCACTGAGTTAACACGAATACCTAACTTGGCTACTTCTTTGGCTAAACCAATGGTTAACGTGTCCATTGCTCCTTTAGATGCGGCATAATCAATATATTCATTTGGTGAACCGGTTTTAGCCGCTGCCGATGATACATTAACGATACTGCCGCCACTGGGCATTCGCTTAATCGCTTCTCGGGCACATAAAAAAGCGCTTGTTACATTGGTGGTTAGCACTTCATTTATACGCGAGGCTCCCATCTCAAGTAATGGCATTTGCGGTTTTAAAATACCCGCATTATTTATAAGCACATCTAATTTGCCAAATAACTCATCTACTTTTGTAAACAGGGTCAGCACTTGCGTTTCATCAGACACATCGGCTTGCACTATTTCGGCTTTTACAGCAAAGCCGCGTGCTTGCTCTGCTATTTTTTCTGCGCTGTGTTGATCCGTTTTATAATTAATACAAACATCATAACCGTGACTAGCAAAATAAATTGCGGTTGCAGCACCAATTCCTCGGCTTGCTCCGGTTATAAGTACTACTGGGTTAGATTTCATTGTCTGTCCTTATCTATACAAAATAATATTACGCCACATAAACCAATTTAAATTGTTCACAAACTAAGGGCATCATATTACTACGTTCAAATTTAATTTCGGCAAGTTCCCGCTGATAATACGTCCAGTGCACTTTTCGCCAATAGTGAAGACTTTTATCTCCTTCACCTTCTAACGCCGCATATTCAGCGGTTATTTCGTTGTAAGGCACGATTGCGACATTCGTTGTTTCAATAATCCCTAAAGGCTCACCATGCCAGTTAGTGAAAATGGCTAAATCACCTACTTGGGGAAGCGCTTCTTTACTATGCTCAAACCAATAAAGTGATGTTGTAGTTGCTTGCTTTATGCCCTTTAAAACCAGTGCTGCACATTCATCGGCATCAATTTGATTATCACAAAAGTGCCAAACCGGGAGCTTTGTGATTGAACGACTGTAGGCGTAATTAAATTCATTTATAAGTCGTTCAATTGCTTGGGGGTTACTTGATTGCAGCAACAACTGAAATCTCAACTAACAAAGCATCGCGGGCCATTTTAGCTTCCACGCAGGCACGTGCGGGCGCATGACCTGCTGGTACCCACGCATCCCAAACCGCATTCATATCGGCAAAGTAATCCATGCTTTTTACATAAATAGTGGCGCTGAGCATATGCTCTTTTGAACTTCCAGCCTCATTCAAAAGTAACTCAACTTTATCAAGCATAGTTTGCGTTTGTTCGGTGATGCCCTGCTCTGCGTCAGCACATACTTGGCCACATAAGTACACCGTACCATTGTGCTTAACGATACGACTCATGCGAGTTGCGGTTTGAATACGTTCAATTGTCATAAAATTGTCTTTGCTAAATTAGTGTGTCGCTAATTTAGCAAATTTAAAAAGGAACGCAAGGTTTGGGTATGAGGCTAAACTGCTACGTTATTAGGTGCATGAATACTGAGGTATTGGCTTTTATGGCGACTTTCATCGTAACTCAATACGGCAACCGCTCCAGTGTTAAATATCGGCATATTCCCAGCACTCAATTGGTCAACTAAATAACTAACTATTGGCATGTGAGCTACGACCAACCAGGTATCGCATTGTGGATGCATCGCGATGAGAGTTTCTAGATAATCGGCGGCAATTTGTGGATTGCCTTCAGGGATTATATCGCTGCAAGTTTCTTCGAATAAAAAAGCGTTATGCTTTTTTACTCCTTCCGCTGTTTGCTGAGCACGAATGTAAGGGCTTACTAACAATGCCGTTGGGGTATGCGTTGCTTGCAACCATAAACCCATTTTTTCGGCCTGTTGTTGGCCAACCGAGGTCAAATTTCTACTTGCATCGTCAGCTTGCATCGGTGTTGCTTCGCCGTGGCGCATTATTAAGATTGTTTTCATAAAAAATCAACCGATTAAAGAATATAAAACAGTAGCCAGTTTGCCTGTTTGTCCGCTATATTAAAACAACGTCACACATTTCGCTTATGATATTCAGGTAAAAATCGCCAAGCAATTTAATCGCAGCCCTGAAGTTATCATTGTTGTTAACGAGTAAACTTAACGTTTCAGGAGCATCATTTGAATATCAGCCGCAATGATAACAGAACATACCGTGCCCTCACACTGGACAATGGTCTAAAAGTCCTGTTAGTGCAAGATAAAGATTCAACTAAAGCCGCTGCATCGATGGCCGTGAATGCTGGTCACTTTGACGATCCTGTTGATAGACAAGGGCTCGCACACTTTTTAGAGCATATGCTTTTTTTAGGCACAGACCAATTTCCGGAATCCGGCGGGTTTGGTAATTTTGTTTCCCAATCCGGTGGCAACACCAACGCATGGACCGGCACCGAGCACACGTGTTATTTCTTCGATATTAACAATCAAGAGTTTGCACAAGCACTGAGCCAATTTAGCCGGTTTTTTATTGCACCTTCTCTCAACCCTGGCGAAACTGAAAAAGAACGTAATGCCATTGATGCAGAGTTTAAATTAAAAATAAAAGACGATGGCCGACGCATCTATCAAGCACACAAAGAAACCGTTAATCCTGCTCATCCATTTGCTAAATTTTCAGTGGGTAATCAGCAAACCTTAGCGGATCGTAATGGCTGTGTAAGCAAAGAATTGCGAGATTTTTTTAACACCCATTATCAAGCCCAGTGGATGAGCCTAGTGATCTGCGCTGATGCAGAAATTGACACTATGGTGCAATGGGTAACTACATTATTTAATGATATTAAAGGTCAGCAGCAACCAAAACCCGTCATTGAGGCATCACTTTATCGCGCGCAAGATCTTTGCAAAGTACTGCATATAGAACCGCATAAGCATATGCAAAAACTCATAGTAAGTTTTGCGATGCCTAATATTGATGATTTTTATCGCCATAAAACCGTTAGTTTTATTGCGCATTTATTAGGGTATGAAGGGCAAGGGTCGCTTTACTCTATTTTAAAAGCGCAAGGTTGGATCAATGCCCTCTCTGCTGGAGGTGGCATTAACGGTAGCAACTTTAAAGATTTTAATATCAGCATGGCACTGACCGATGAAGGAATTGAATACTATGAAGACATCGTTGAAATGGTGTTTGAATATATTTGTTTAATTAATCAAAACATCGATAAATTACCGCGCTTATATCAAGATAAAAAAAATCTATTACAAATCGCCTTTGATAACCAAGAAAAAGCCCGCTTAATCGATTGGGTCAGTAATTTAAGCATCAACATGCAACACTACGATGAAGCCAATTATGTGCAAGGTGACTATCTCATGGATGGTTTTAATCAAACGGCTCATGAAACTGCAATGCAATGGTTAACGCCGCATAATATGCGCTTGGTGTTGATCCATCCTGATGTTGAACCTGAGCATACCACTCAGTGGTATCACACGCCCTATCGGATCGAAAGTATTTCTAGCTGTTGGCTGGAAGCGCTGTGCGAAATTAATACTCCACTACCAGAAATGCTATTACCTACAGCAAACCCTTATTTAACCAAAGAAGTGTCATTGTATGACGTTGAGCAGCCACAAAATCACCCACAACTATTAGTAAAAGAACCTGGCTTTGATTTTTGGTTTAAACAAGACAACACTTTTCGAGTTGCCAAGGGGCACTTTTATTTGGCGATGGATTCTGACTTTGCTGTTAAAGATATCAAACACATGGCACTTACTCGTCTATTTGCAGACTTATTTATGGATAGTGTTGCAGAACAATTTTACCCGGCAGAGTTAGCTGGTTTAAGTTATCACTTAACCTCACATCAAGGTGGTTTAACCCTGCACACTGCGGGACTCTCATCGAGCCAATTAGAATTAGTTGATGAATTACTCCAAGCGTTATTTAACGTCGATATTTGCGCTAAACGTTTTGCCGAGTATAAAAAACAGTTAGTCCGCCATTGGCGTAACAGCAATCAAAATAAACCCGTTGGTGAATTATTTAGCGTGCTGGGTGCAAAAATAATGCCGTGGAATCCAGAACCAGAGCAGCTTGCTGTGGCACTTAAAGATACCAGCTTTCATCAGTTTAATTGTTTTCGCCGCGAGTTTTTTAATGCCTTGCATGTAGAGTCATTTTTGCACGGTAATTGGCGAGAAAGTGATGCAATTGAGTTTCAAAAAAAGATTGCTCACCACTTAGCTAAATCAGCTACGATTGAAGATCTAACCCGTCCGTTATTTGAAATAGACAAAATAACCCGCTCGCAACTGACCCTAAATTGTAGCGATCATGCGATGGTTATTTATTACCAAGCACAAACCGATGACGTTGTTGAAAAAGTAAAAATGATGGCGCTAAACCATCTTATTAATCAAGATTACTTTAATGAACTTCGTACCAAACAACAGTTAGGCTACCTAGTGGGCGCAGGTTATGCGCCCTTTAATACTCGTGCGGGCATCGCCTTCTACGTGCAGTCACCTAACTACAGTGCAACCGCGATTTTTGAGCGTCATAATGCGTTTCTTGAGCAATTCCTTGCTTCATTAGAGCAATTAAATGAAGAGCAATGGCAGCAACAAAAACATGGCTTAACCACCCACATCGCCGAAAAAGATAAAAACCTCCGGCTGCGTTCACAACGCTTGTGGCTTGCCATTGGTAATCAAGATCATCACTTTCATATGCAACAAAAATTGTTAGAAGCATTGGAAAACCTTAGTCTTGCGCAGATAGTTACTTATATTCGCGAGACATTTGCAGAACATAGACCAAGATATGAGCTACTAAGCGTACCTAAAACAAACAAAACGACAAAAAAGCTGATTTCTTCTCATTCTCTTTGACACAACACCGTGCTTCAATTAGATTATCAAGTGCAAAATACAGAAGTGCCCTATGATAATAATAAAAATAATATTCAACACATTCATATTCGTCTCATTATTACTCTGCTTTAGCCCATTGGGCTATAGCGAGCAATTAGTCGATCAGCAAACTTTAATGCTTTATTTACCGAGTGCATTTGTTACGTTAGTGCTGCCTTACTTATTATTCACAATCTACAAATTACGCCGCTCACGACGCCAATTATGTATTTCTGAACGGCGTTTAAAAAGCACGGTTGAAGGCAGTGGTGACACACTTTGGGATTGGAATATCAAAACTGGTGAAGTACTGCGCATTAACGATAAATACATGATGGATAGAAATACCATCATTGATGTTCCACCTAATAAAGCCCTTATTCACCCTAATGATATAGCGCAAGTTGAATTACTGTTAAAGCAACACTTTGCGGAGCAAACCGCTTTCTTTGAAGCCAGCTATCGCATTAAAGACAGCTTTGATCGCTGGCATTGGGTACTCGACAGAGGCAAGATCATTGAAAAAGACACCAATTTAAACCCGCTAAGAATGACTGGCACGGTACGCGATATCACGCAATTAAAATCAACCGAGGCACGCCTTAACTTATTCGCTAAATGTGTTGAATCACTCACTGATGCATTAGCCATTTACGATAAAAACTTTAACCTGGTTGATCTTAATCCCAGCTTTTTATCGCAGTTTGGTGGGAACCGAGATAACTATTTAAACAAGCCATTTACCTTACCAGGTTACGAGCAAAGTTATATTGATGATATTAAAAATACTGTTCGTCTTACCGACCATTGGCAACAAGAAGTTAAACTGCGCAACAGTGAGCGAAAACTACTACCGATTGAAATCTCAATCGATGAAATTAAGAATGAACATAATCAAATTTGTAACTATGTCATTGTATATTCAGATTTAACCGAGCGTAAAAAAGCCGAATCACAACTACATAACTTATCAAATCGCGATCGTACAACTGGCTTACCTAACCGAAATCTATTTTTTACCGATCTTAAAAAGCTGGCAAAACAAGACAGCCACCATGCATTACTAGTATTTGATTTAGATAACTTTAAAAAAATTAATGACTCATTAGGGCATCAACTAGGCGACAGTTTACTGGCAAAACTAGCAATGCGGTTGAGTAAACTCACCCGTGAAAAAGATGTGTTTTACCGCTTAGGTGGCGATGAATTTGCCTTAGTTATGTCTGGCACTAACGATATTCATACCATTACCAGAATGGCAAAACAGTTTTTAGCCGCCATTGCCACGCCATTTAAAATGGCAGGTCACGAATTAGTGATCACTTCAAGTGTCGGTATTGTGTTATTCCCAGAAGATGGTAATACCCCAGAACTACTGCTTAAAAATGCCGATACTGCGATGTACCATGCGAAAAAGAAAGGTAATAGCTACTTATTCTTTAACGACACCATGAACCGCCAAGCAGTAAAACGCCTGCAAATTGAAAACTTAATGCGATTTGGTTTAAAAGAAGATCATTTTGAAGTTTACTACCAACCAAAAATGAATATCCGCACCGGTAAATTCACTGGAATGGAAGCCTTGGTGCGTTTTATTACTCCGAAAAAAGGCATTATTAGTCCTGGCGTGTTCATTCCCATCGCAGAAGAAACCGGGCAAATCATCGAAATTGGTGAAGTGGTACTTCATAAAGCATGCCGTGATGTTAAAGCCTGGCTGGATGCTGGCTTATTTAATGGCCGAGTTGCGGTAAACTTGTCTGCTAAACAATTTAGCCTACCGGATCTAACTACTCGTATTGATGTGATTTTACAAAATCACGCCTTACCATCGTACTTTTTAGAGCTTGAAATTACCGAAGGCACGGTAATGGACGACCCGCAAGATGCGATTGCCATTATGCGATCCCTCAGTGCCCGCGGTATTCATTTAGCCATGGATGACTTTGGCACTGGCTACTCATCACTTGCATATTTAAAGCAGTTTCCACTTAATACCCTAAAAGTTGATAAAGCGTTTATTGATGATATGCAAACAGAGCGAGGCCGTAATATGGTTGACTCAATAGTTACTATTGCACATAACTTAGACTTACATGTGGTGGCTGAAGGGGTTGAGCAAGCAGAGCAAATTGCAATCTTAAAAGAGCTTAATTGCGAAACGATGCAAGGCTACTACTATTCAAAACCTTTATCGCGAGCTGAATTTACAGAATTTTTGAAGAAACAACAAAACCAAGCGGCACTTAGTTTAGTACAACAGGCATAAATGACAGCCTATGGTCGCCATGTGCACGCTTGTATACCCACGCAGCGCACTAGTGCACGACGATAATGTAAGTTAAACAAGCACCATGCAACGGGGCCTAACAACCCTGCTAGCAGCAACCAGCGTTTAACTGGCATACCTTTTTTAATTGCCTGTGCATACATAACGACAATAGATACAACACTGATCAATAAATATTGCAAATTCACCACACCCATACCGCTTAAAATTAACCTGCAATGTACAATAATTAGTTCTTTATTTTCACTAATAAAATCAGAATATTTAATTCTTTCAGTAACAAGAATGATATACAAAAACTATTACTGTTGCTATTATCTACCCGTGTATTTGCGTGTGCAATACACATTTAAAGGATAATTAAATATTTCTAGGAGATATCATGTCAGAAAATACTTCAAATGTATACGAAGCACCAGCAGCAAACCTAACCAAAAATAATGAAAGCGGAGATAAACCTGTTTTAAATTTTGATCGTTTTTCGGCTTGGGGAGTGTTCTTTTTAGCCGTCATTACTTTTGGAATTTATGGTGTATATTGGCTAATAAGCAGAACCAATAAAGCCAATGCATTAGCAACTAAACAAATTAGCCAAGGATTGATATATGGTTATTTAGCTTTATACGTTGCGAATTTAATTCTCTCTATAACCGAAGTACTACCAGTGTTGTCAATTATTATTTCGCTAGCTTCTATCGTGGTCGGATTAATCTTTATTTTTTCGTTACGTTCTTCTATTTCAGAACTAATCAATAAAGGTAGTAGTGAACCCGTTAAGCTCAATGGCGTTTTAACCTTCTTCTTTAATATAATTTACTTCCAATACAAAATTAACGAAGCAATTGATCAACAGAAATAAAAAGTAAAAAGGCATTATTTTAATGCCTTTTTCATCTCAACCTGTTTCTAAAGCACTCCTGAGTGCTTTACATTCAAATATGTATTTAGCACATTAGGAAGTAACTTTTGTGGTTGTGTATCAATTGCGATAACGCCTTCTTTTTTAAGCCTTGCCATATTAGCTTTATGCGTATTTAATAAATCTAATGCAGCACAATAGGTCATAGCTTCATCATAATTCTCTATTGGCTCTGCAAGTACTTCTGTCAATGCATGATTAGAGAGGTTAATAACTGCAACAAGGTGATGCTTTTGCAATAACTTTATAGCTGGAAGCACCTCATCTAAGCTTTGATCATCAAATGTCGTAACAAGTAATACTAAAGAACGCTTACTTCTTTTTGCGATTAATTGATTAGCTGCAACAAGGTAATCGCTGATACTTTGGTCAGGGTACAGATCATAAAAATGATTCATCACACGCGATACATTCTGTGCACCTTTAACATTAGGTAACCAGCGAATATCATGATTAAAACTTTGCATGCTAAACCAATCCCCTTGTTTGAGTACTGTATGAGCAAGTAAGAGCAAAGCATTTAATGCGTGATCAAAGTGAGTACCCGATATGGTATCTATATTCATCTTCTTCGATGCATCAAGCATTACAACAACATGCTGATTTTGTTCTTCTTGGTACTCTTTAGAAATTAGTTTGCGACGTTTACTTGTAGCCTGCCAGTCTATCTGTTTAATACTGTCACCTTGTCGGTATTCCCTAAGTTGATGGAATTCAATACCATCACCTCGTTTTTTTGTCAGTTTTAAACCACTTATTGGTGTGTTTGTCACCCCATTAAGCACTTGATTTTGAGCTACTCGACTAAAATCTGGGTAAACTTTTAACGCTAAATCTTGCGGTATTATCCAATTTGCCTGCCACAGCTTTAACCGTGAACTAATTCTAAGCTCAACGGCAGCCAATTGCGCATCTCCGCGTTGATGTGCGCACATACTCCATTGTAAACGGGCTTGCTCATTTTCTGCCAGAGTTACGCTGGTATATAATTCAGATAGCTCAATCGCATTGCTTAGGTGCAAACTTATATCAGTAATTAATAATTGCTCTGAGGTATTTTTAATACTTAGTTTAACTGGTTGCCAACGTCCCAATGACATGTTTTGATTGGTGTTTACCTCAATACTTAATTTATGTTTGAAGCGAGTAGGCAAATAATCTAATAACGATAGTACAAGCAGTCCAGCAATGAGTACTGTAGTTAATAAACTCGCTGTCTCAGTAAAGATTAATATGGGTAACAGCAAAACTAATACGCAAACCAGCTGCAACAAACGCTTTGCTGGTCGTAACTTAGTGCGGATCATGATCTAGGCGCTTCAACACTGGCTAGTATTGCTGAAATCACTTCATTAAAAGACACCCCTTCTAACTCTAGATCGGCTGAAAGTATCAAGCGGTGGCGTAAAATGTTAGGTACCACTAGCTTAACGTCATCAGGGATAACAAAATCTCGGCCATTCATCAATGCCATTACTTTTGCTGCTTTAATAATATTAATTGATGCTCGCAGTCCAGCACCATGTAATACTCCTTGCCATGTTCGCGAACTACGAACTAACTCCACCGCATAATTATAAATCTTTTCATCTACTAAAATGTCAGCACATAATTGCTTAATCTGAGCAATATTACTGACGCTTAATACTGCCGGCAATTGGCTAACTTCTGACTCATTCGAAACAACTTTGGTGTTGAGCTTTAACAATTCAACCTCGGCCTCTAATGATGGAAAACCCAATTCAATTTTCATCATAAAGCGGTCTAACTCAGCTTCAGGCAGTGGATAAGTCCCCTCTTGATCAAGCGGATTTTGCGTTGCAAGTACCATAAACGGTGAGTCAATAGATAAGGTTTCGCCATCAATGGTAATTTGTTGTTCTTGCATTACTTCCAATAAAGCTGACTGAGTTTTAGCGGGTGCTCGGTTGATTTCATCAGCAAGCAAAATATTGGTAAATGCTGGGCCTTTTTTTATATTGAAATCGCCTGACTTCATATCATACATACTGTGTCCTACGACATCAGATGGCATTAAATCGGGTGTAAATTGCACTCGTGAAAACGACACACTTAAGCTCTTCGCTAATGCTCTTACAAGTAAAGTTTTGCCAAGGCCCGGTACTCCCTCAAGTAATACATGACCTCCTGCAAATAACA
This sequence comes from Pseudoalteromonas sp. SR45-6, assembly GCF_014163545.1. Lineage (NCBI taxonomy): Bacteria > Pseudomonadati > Pseudomonadota > Gammaproteobacteria > Alteromonadales > Pseudoalteromonadaceae > Pseudoalteromonas > Pseudoalteromonas sp. SR45-6. The sequence goes on along the minus strand of NZ_JACJDM010000025.1, from coordinate 19,954 downwards.
CAGTTAACACATCTTCAATAATGGCATCTTGTCCAACTAACACACGGGAGATATTATCCTTAACTTGCTTAACTGCTTGCGCCGCATCCGTTAAGCTTATTTGTCCTGTTGCAAATTCGGTGCTCATAGGGCATTCCTTAATTGTTTAAATAGTTTGATATACTCTGTTCGTTGTTGCTGAGATTCTGGCAATTCAACACTTAGAAGCTCAGCTACCTGTTGCTTATCAAAATGCACTAAGTTAGCGATTATCTCTGCTTGGCGAACTTCGGTTAGTGATTTGAAGTGAGGGATCCTAGTTTCTACTTTGGCGTTAAAATCTTTTTTTAATGCAGTAAACAAGCGTTGCTCAAAACCGTGCTTTATATAAAAATTAGCAATCGCTCGAATATGGTGTTTAAAGCCTACGGTTAAAATTAAATCAGGCGCATAAGCGCGACCTATACGACTACTAATATGCCAAATAAATAACAACACCAATAGCATCACACAGATCACCCACTGCCAGCTCCATTGCCATAACTTAGCAAACCAATTAGGGTAACTTAAATAAGGAACATAAGTTATTACATCAACCCCCTGACTTAACCAAACCAGTAAACTGCCATGATCTAAATGGCGCAACTGATAGTTTGTAAAGGGAGCTAGAGACGGCATCACAATAATACGGCCATCACCAAATTTAAAATCACACATGATAACTTGATCATCACTATTTTTGGTGGCTATACCTGGGCAGTTTTCAATTTCAAATGCCTGACTCAATTCTAAATCCAGTTGGGTATTTTCATTGAGCCTTAACACGCTATTTTTCTGCCCCTCCTTTACCATCACAAAATGATTTTCAAAAATCCCTTCACTCGTGTTTACACTAATCCCAAGATCTTGAAAGGTAAAAGTATTGTCTAAACCAAGTTCATCCCTTTGCTTATTTAATATATAAACAAGACGCCCACCTTCACTCACCCATTGGGACAATTGCTGATCAAGTGTGTGCGAATTACTAAGCGCCGCTTCATCGACAATTAGCATGCTGCGGTGATCAATAATAAGTGGTTGTTGATTATTGTTATCTAATTGCTTTTCTTTTTTCCATAGCACCCCATGTTCAGCTAATAATCTCTGCGCCATTGTGAAATTATCTTTGCTAACTTCGGAGTGAAAACCTATTTCAATCTCTTCTTTTTGCCAGTCAGCTGACAACAACGCTGAGCCAATAAAAAAAACTAACACACAGCACAAAAAAACCACCACAAACTTAAGCTTCATTTATTTGCTCCTTGTTTGCTGATGCCATAGCCTCTATTTGTGCTATTAATACGTTAAAATCAAAATTAAGTGATTGATGGCCCCAAGCCACTTTTACCCAAGCAGAAAAAAGTTGAGTAAAAACATCTTTGCTTTGCTCAGTGACTTTTGCATCAATTGCTGATTTACACTCTGTTTCGGTCATCGAACGGTGTAATTTTACTTGATGAGTGCTCTGCGCCCAGCGAAGCGAAAAATGCAGTAAATAAGCAAGCGCTAGACGCTGATTATTCTCCTGATATGCTGACCTTGCTGCTGCAATTAAATCCTCAGGTAAGTCTTGCGGTTTAATATCAGCAAACATGGTTGGGATTATATGTTCTCGATGCTGATTTTTTTGTCTTTTTGGTAATTCTAGTGCTAAGAAGAAGCCACGCTTTTTAACTAATAAATACACCAACCACAACACAAATAAAACAATTAGCAACCAAATAAAATAACTAAGAAAATTGCCTAAGCTCTTGAAAAAATTAGCAAGCCAACGATAATCACCATCCGCTGAAGAGTCCTTTTCTAAATCAAAATTTGGTACCCAAGTGGTTTTCTTTTCGATAACATCATCCTGCGCATAAAGTGTAGAAACTTGCTCTTTTATAATTAACTTATCTATTGGCTCTGCCATTGACTTACTCGGCACAGCAAACAAACAGCAAGCAAAAAACAAGCAAGCAATTGATAATAAAGTATTTAATCTGGCCCGCATATTTTTGAAGGTTAGCTCAATGTCCCAGCCTTCTAAATCTATACGGCGGTGCAAGTAGGCCATAAAACCTCCGGTGACAAATAATGGTGCGACTAAAGCGACACTGATCACATACACACTATTAAATGCAATTTCCATCCACAAAGGGCTTTCTAATATTTGATACAATGGCTCTTCAAGTGATAGCGACGTTGGAATAAGGGTAAAAATAATCGCAGAAATACCGATCATTAAGATAAACTCAAAATGTACGCAAAACATCATCCAAAGCGTTTGTTTGGGCTTTGATGTTGCAAACAGCACCTGTTTTCGCATTTCTTTACGACGGCCATCTAGCCTTTCTAACTGTGTTACAGGTGCTAAAAAAGCTCTGTTAGGGCTCAGTCGATAAAGCGTCATATTGATGAATATGTCACCCGCTTGCAGCTTCAGGATTGATTTTAAACTACTCGAAATGGTTGCCTGTTGATTAAACACTACTTTTGACATGTAGTCTAAAATTGGCCGTTCAAATAACGGTTTAAAAAACCATACAATAAAGGCGCTCCATGACCAACCAAACAATACACCGGCAAGGATGAACACTGGCACAGCTAAACAAATATACAAACTAAATAATGGTAAAAAATGTTGTTTAGTAAGTAATACCGTCAAATCAAACGTTTCATAGGCGCCGCGTTTTCGAGGATTAAAGCTAAGACGATTAAGTTCCATAGCGCATACCTCTATACAATCGATAAATTACATATATCCAACAAACAGTACCTACGACGAATTTAATTTCATGAGCAATGGCACGGGGCGACCAAAATGCTTCAATAAAGGCAGCTAAAACTAACATAACAAAAGCACCAACAATTAATGGTAGTGCTGTTTTAGCCGCTTTTTTCATAGCATAACTGCGTGTAAATTGGCTTGGGTTTAATAACGCGTAGCCAATCTGACATCCCGCGGCAGAGGCAATAATAATCGCTGTTAATTCAAACGAACCGTGAGTAATAACAAACGAGAAAAATGTTTTTTCAAAACCAACATTGACAATATGCGCACCAATGGCGCCGAAATAAAAACTATTAAATAGCAAAAAGAATACAGCACCGAAACAAAGTAAAACTCCCCCTGCAAACATTTGAAAGGCAATACCAATGTTGTTATATATATAGACACCAAACATCAATATATCTTTGTCAGGAGCACGAGTCTCCGTTTGAACAGCTCCAGTTGGGTTATACATTTTTTCAATTTCAAGCACCGTACTTTGACCTAAAAAAGTATAAACGGCATCTGGATAAAGGGTGACCCAAATAAAAGCAATAACCGCCAACCCCCAAAATGCCAACAAATTAGCGCCTAACATGAAACGGTTTTCGTACAAAGCACGAGGAAAAGCAGTGCGGGCTATTTGCCAAATTTCTGAAAATTGGTTTTTGCGGGATAAATACAGTGTTTTTTGACCGTGTTGTACCAGCTGATTTAGCTGCTGAATTAGTAAAGGACTGTACTGCCTACTTCTTGCGATGGCTAAATCGTTGCAAATTTTTCGATATAATTTAGGAAAGTCTTCAGGAAAAGTACTATTTAGTTCGCAATATGCTTGAAATTGTTGCCATATTTGGCTGTTTAAATTTACAAATTGAGTTTGCTTCATTGCTTACTCTCACTATTGGAGCGACCACTGTTGATATTATTCTGCCCAGCAAAATGCCTTGCGTAATTAAATAATGTTTCAACACTATCATTTTCTTCGATATTTAATGGCTTGGATAAAATATTTGCTATTTCTTGACGTCTTGCAGGAGAAAGTTCATGGGCACGCTCAGTAAAGTCTAAAACAGCTAATTGCTCTTCGGTACTAAACGCAATGCTAGGTACTTCAGCTGGCCCGTCTGGTAATAACTCCCGACTCATAGCGTCTTCTTCGTAAACTACGATAGTTCCTGCAGCCCAATCACCGATGCGTTTGAAACGGGGATTAAAACACATAACAATTAAACCAAGAAAATAACCAACAGGCAGCATATCTGCGGGGCGAATTAAGTTTCTTACAACAATTTGTGAAAAGGTTGGAGGTAAGCCATTATCTTGAACAACACGAATTTTTAGACGTTTTTTACCTGGGGTCTGGCCATTTTTAACTTCATAAAAGATGTTATACCCCCATGAAATTAAAAAATACATGACAAGTAAAATACCTTCCCCAAAATCGCCGAATAACATAAGCACAGTAGCGATAATGGCTATCAAAATTGTGCGAAGAATAAAATCGATGATGTAGGCGTAACTACGCGAAACCAATCCAGCGGATGTGATAGCTATATCCACACCTTCAGGTAATTTAACAAACGCCCTATTTTCCAATCCATGGTTTAGCATTACATTTACTACAAATTTGATGATTACATAAAGTTGAACGTATCGAAAGAAGTAACATTCAACCAAGGAAATGATGCGTTATAATGCGCGTTTTTGTGTTATTTTTCAATATTCCTTTAGTATAAAATGTTTAATCATGAAAAACATTAAGTAGCTGGACTTAACCGCTTCAGCCATTTCACACATTTCTAGTTTACTTTTGAGGTATTTATAAACTCGGTAAAAATAACAAAACATAGAGGGGATTTAAGTGTGGAGGGGATTGATTATTCAATTTAGTTCAAGAGTTTTTTCTCACCCTGCTTTAAATAAAGAATATACCTACGAAGTCCATAAAACACCCAAGCTACTTAAATTAATTAAATAGCTTGGGTGTTTGATGGATTAATACTGCAAAAGACGTAAAGATTATTATTTTTCAGCACGGCCCATAAATTTATGCTCTGCGGTATTAATACGGATGCGGTCACCTGTAGAAATATGCTCCGGCACTTGAATGATCAAACCAGTTGATAATCGTGCAGGTTTAGAGCGAGCGCTCGCTGAAGCACCTTTAATTGAAGGGTCTGTTTCTTCAACCACAAGTTCAACACTTGATGGTAAATCTAATCCCACTGGTGCGCCATCAATTACAATGACATGCACGCCTTGGGTTTCTTCGTTGACGAATAAAATTTCTTCGCTGATCGCTTCTTTATTAAGATTATATGGCGTGTAATCTTCGTTATCCATAAATACGTATTCTTCGCCATCTAAATACGAGAACATTGCTTCACGACGAGTTAAATCAGCTAGTTTTAACATGTCGCTATCTTTGAATGTTTCATCTACTTTGCTACCAGTTACTACATCGTACAAGCGCATACGGTACAAACTTCCACCAGCACGGCCTTGTGGTACAGAACGAACAATATCTTTAACCACTAAAACGCGGCCATTAAACTCAATCGCAGTACCTTTTTTAACTTCACTTGCCTTTGGCATCAGTGTATTTCCTATAATTTATAAATCCCCAGAAACATACCACGAACTGGATTTTCTTCAATAAGAAAATATCACATACCGCTATTTTTCTCGTAGGGCCTGTATTTACTCATAAATTTTACCTATTAATCGATTTTTCATGACTAAACTACGAAAAAGCTGCTATGGTTAAACTACCAAAAATGACCTCAAGGACTGGATCATGGATCAGCACACTGCACATGAGTATTTAGCAAAAAAACCTCTGGTTATGGTTACCAAACCTTTCGGCCAAGAAGTTGATGTATATAAAGTAAACCATAAAATGTTTGCCACTTTATCGGTTGGCAACGAAGGGGAAACTGACGAAGACGGCAACCCTATTTGGTGGATGAATTTAAAATGCGACCCGGATGAAGCGCAATCACTTCGTGATATTTTTCCTTCAGTGATCCCGGGCTATCATATGAATAAACGGTTATGGAATACTGTTATTTTAGATGGCTCAATCCCGCAAGGTGAAATTGAACGTATGATTGATAATTCATTTAACTTAGTGGTTGCCAATATGCCGGAAAAAGATCGCAAAGCGATTGAAATTCATATGTAAGTCACAATTTTAATGTTGTACTGCGCAAGCTACTTGTTCAGTACAACTTAGCCTTACTCCGTACACGTTAGTAAAAAATGATGATCATCAAATAATACCCCACCAATTTCGTAAGCTGACGGTTCAACGCTAACTAACTTAAAGCCACATTTAGCCAACACTTTTTCTGAGCCTACATTCCCTTTTGTAACCACAGCAGTAAATTGTTGAATGTTAAACGCTGTCGTCGCCCATGTTAAAAATGCTTGTAGTGCTTCAGTTGCATAACCTTGACCATAAAACTCAGGCATTAACAGATAACCAACTTCGGGAGTGTTTGATGAGGATGTTGTAAGCCCTGTAACGCCCACTTTTTTGCCTGTTTTTATTTCAATGATCATCAAACACAAAGACTTATTGGCTGTAGGGTGCCCCGGCGCCAACCGCTGCATAAACTTACTACGTATTTGCGTATCAGAAGGCCTGTCAAAACATTTTTCAATAACGCATGGCTCATCATGCAAAGCTAGAAAAAACGACCAATCGTCTTGTTCAAGGAGTCTCAATTGTAATCTTGCAGTGCTGATGTTCATTATTCGTCTTTACGCGGTATCAGTTAGGGATGCCCCTGTTATAACAACAAAGCAAAATGATTTCAGCAACTAAATTTTTTAAATTCTAGGCATAAAAAAACGCACTTCAAACTATCCGTGCGTTTTTATAACTAGCAATTAAATACTATTTCACTTTATCATCGCTTGCATCGGCTGGGGGCGTGTCGGTTACCGATTCAGCTTCAGTAGCTGGCGCTGGCGGAACAATAACTTCTTGAGCCTCAACCGCTTCGACAGGTTCTACATCGGTAACGTCTTGCGTAGCCGCCACGGTTTGTTCTACCACAACTGCTTTACTTGGCTGTGCAGACTCAGGCTGATAAAAGCTTGCACCAGCATCAGCCATCGAAACTAAAGCTGCACACGGCGCAAATACCGGGTTAAAGTTAGCAAAAGTAGCCATTTCTGAGCTTACTTTGTTTGCGCCAAGTTTATCCATATAGCTAAATGGACCACCTAAAAATGGCGGGAAGCCAATACCAAAGATTGCGCCAATATCACCATCACGAGGACTGGCAATAATGCCTTCGTCTAAACAGCGGGCAGCTTCGTTAAGCATTTGTGCCACACAACGTTTAGCAATTTCGCTTTTATTTAAACGTGGTGATGGGCTCACGCCGAGTAATTCGTAAACTGATTCGTCTACTTTTTTAGCTTTCTTATCGTAAAGATAAAAACCACGGCCAGTCTTCCGGCCTAAGCGTTTGGCATCAATTAAACGTGAAAACGCATCGGGTGCTTTAAAACGATCACCGAGTTCTTTTTCAAGAATTGGCGCAATCTTAGAGCCGATATCAATGCCGACTTCGTCTAATAGTGCTAATGGTCCAACAGGGAAACCAAACTCAACGAGTGCCGCATCAATCTTTTCAATTGGCTCACCTGCCAGTAATAAGTTAGCCGCTTCATTCACATAAGGCGCTAAAATACGGTTAACGTAAAAGCCTGCGCTATCTTTAACAACGATTGGTGTTTTACCTTGCTTACGGGCAAAATTTACAATCCGGGCGATAGTCTCTTCTGAGGTGCCTTCGTGTGGAATGATTTCAACCAATGGCATTTTCTCAACTGGTGAGAAATAATGTAAGCCAATTACATTCTCTGGACGGGCAGCTTCTGCCGCAATTTGTGAGATAGGCAATGATGACGTGTTACTAGCAAAAATTGTGTTTGCTTGGCATTCACGTTCTACATCTGCCACCATACCTTGCTTAAGGCTTAGGTCTTCAAATACCGCTTCAATCACTAAATCAATGTGTTTAAAACCACTGTAGTTAGTTGTACCAGTAATTCGGTTCATAGTTTGTTGCAGTTCAGCCTTAGATAAAATACGGCGCTTTTGCTTTTTATCTAAAATTTTATAGCTGTAATTCATGGCATTACTTATGCCCTGCTCTGCAACATCTTTGATACGAACTGGTACACCGGCTTTTACAGCACTAACATGGGCAATACCTGCGCCCATTAAACCACCGCCTAGTACGGCTGTTTTAGTGATTGCTGGAGCGTCGTCGTTGCGCCACTCTTTTTTCATTTCAGTGGTGGCAAAAAATATCCCACGTAATGACTTTGATTCGCTACTCATTACTAAAGTAGCAAAACCTTCCGCTTCTGTTTTATAAGCTTTTAGTTCATCCAGCTCAACACTTGCGCGTATTGCTTTGATAATAGCCAACGGCGCAGGATAATGACCACCGGTTTTTTTCAGTACATTTTCTTGTGCTTTTTTAAAGATGAAGTTTCGGCCAAACGGATTCGATTCTAATAATTGGCTAATACGATCAAGCTTAGGCTTGGCCGCTTTCGCTTTACCTTTTGAAGCAAATTCTTTTGCTACTTTTAGCAATACGGTCTGTGGTACACAATCATCTACCAAACCCGATTTTTTAGCTTGTTTAGCGCGAATTTGTTTACCTGTTAACGTCCACTCAAGGGCTTTTTGCAAACCAACCAGTTTAGGCAAGCGTTGCGTTCCACCACCACCGGGTAATAAACCAAGTTGTACTTCAGGTAAGCCTAGTTTAGTGATATCACTGTCTGTACATACGCGATAATCGCACGCCAAGGCAAATTCTAAACCACCACCCAATGCCGCACCATGAATGGCACTAACAGTTGGAAATGGCAGTTTTTTCATATCAAAAAATGCACGGTGGCATAATTCGCTGATCGCCAGTGCATCATCACGGCTTTGCACGTTATCAAGCATTTTTACATCAGCACCAGCAATAAAGTTATCGCTTTTACCACTAATGAATACCATGCCCTTCACTGACTGCTGTTTTGCGTCATCAAGCAAGGCTGTTAAATCATCTGCAAAAGTGTCGCGCAGGGTATTCATTTTTTCGCCCGGCACATCAATGGTGACAACGGCAATACCGCTATCATCAACGTCTAAATTAAATACTGACTGTGTCATTACGCACTCTCCAATACAAAGGCTGCACCTAAGCCACCTGCGGCACACGCAGTTGTTAGTGCTAAGCCACCGCCACGGCGGTTGAGTTCATGTAAACTTTGGGTGATAAGTCGTGCGCCGGTGGCTGCAAATGGATGACCATATGCAAGCGAACCGCCTAAAACGTTAAACTTATCCATGTTAATTTCACCAATCGCTTTGCTGCGACCGAGTTTTTCTTGCGCAAACTTATCTGAGGCAAACATTTTCATGTTCGCTAACGTTTGTGCTGCAAAGGCTTCGTGCATTTCAATTAAATCAAGATCGGCAAGCGTTATGCCAGCTCTCGCTAAGGCAACAGGCGTTGAATGAGCCGGCCCCATTAGCATGTCTTCATTCACACCAATGGCAGAGAATGCAAAGCTACGTACATAACCTAAAATGTTATAGCCTAATGCTTTGGCTTTACTTTCGCTCATCATTAATACCGCTGCTGCACCATCAGTTAGCGGTGTTGAGTTTGCCGCAGTGACTGAGCCATGCTGACGGTCAAACGCTGGTTTTAATTTAGCGTACCCTTCAACCGTTGAATTATGGCGAATATTATTATCTTGTTCGATAAAACTTTTATACGGCGGTAAATGTGCAGTCATCACTTCATCAGCAAGTTTACCATCTGCCCATGCTTGGCTAGCAAGAGTATGTGAACGATGAGCTAAGGCATCTTGATCTTCACGGCTAATACTGTGAGTTTTTGCCATCTGCTCGGCAGTTTGGCCCATAGATAAACCAGTTGAATATTCTGCAACCGCAGGCGGTACTGGTAATAAATCTTTTAAACGCAGCTTAGAGAATATTTTTAAGCGTTGCCCTAAGGTACGTGCTTTATTAAGATCAACAAGGCTACCTGCTAATTTTTTACTTACGCCGATTGGCAATACCGATGACGAGTCTGCACCACCAGCAATACCCACTTGCACCGAACCTGCCATGATTGATTCAGCCACATTAGCAATCGCCTGAAAACTAGTGGCACAAGCGCGTGATACGGAGTACGCATCAACAGATACTGGCATGCCAGTACCCAATACAATTTCGCGGGCAATGTTTGGCGCTTCTGGCATTTGTACTACTTGACCAAACACTAATTGATCAATTTCAGATTTATCAAAGTTAAGACGTTCAAGCATTTCGTTAACGACTAACTTCCCCATATCAAGGGCTGGTACATGATGAAATGCAGTTGCTTGTTTAGCAAATGGCGTACGTAAACCACTGACGATGGCAATACGATCGCCCTTTGCTGTTTTTAGTATATTTTGCTCAGACATTAATGCTCTCCCGCTGACAGGTCTGACCTGTTTGTTTTCCTCGATTCTAAACAACCCGTGTGCTAAAGCCAATAGCGAAATTGAAAATAGTATAATTAGTTACCAACCATAGGCTTTTTTTAGCATATTTACAAAAAATACTGCGCTTTCTATGCTAGGGTAAAAATCGTTAAAAAATAACGAACTATTTTGAAAACTTGAGTCTAACACTTGTGTTATAAACTATTTACCCATATTACTAGTTAAGCTTTTATAAACCTTGCAAATCAGGACAGTTTTTTTACTATGGCCACTAACGTATTTTCACAATTAAAAACTTATTTAGATAGCCAAATTATTGGCCAGCCAGAATTAACGCAAGCACTACTTATTGCTATTTTAGCCGATGGTCACTTATTAGTAGAAGGCCCTCCAGGGCTTGCTAAAACTCGCGCAGTAAATGCATTAGCCAAAGGCGTTGAAGGCTCATTCCAACGCGTACAGTTTACCCCAGATCTATTACCTGCTGACGTAACCGGTACTGATATTTATCGCCAACAGACCAGCGAATTCGTTTTTGAAAAAGGCCCACTCTTTCATAACCTTATTTTAGCCGACGAAATTAACCGTGCCCCAGCTAAAGTGCAATCAGCCTTATTAGAAGCCATGGCTGAGCGCCAAGTCACGGTTGGTAAAAACACTTATCCGCTGTCGGATTTATTTATGGTGATGGCAACCCAAAATCCACTGGAGCAAGAAGGCACTTACCCGCTACCAGAGGCGCAATTAGACCGTTTCTTACTCCACCTAAGTATTGATTATCCAGGCGCCGAGCATGAGCTTGATATTTTACGCCTGACCCGTGGCGAAGCGTTGAGCGAGCATCAAGCACCAGCACAACAAATTAGTCAAAGCGATTTATTTGCCTCTCGCAAAGCAATTTTAGGGCTGTATTTAGCCGAGCCACTTGAGCAATATTTAGTGCAACTTATTATTGCAACGCGTGAAGGCGCAAAACTAGACGCCCAATTAGGCAGCTGGATTGAATATGGCGCAAGTCCGCGTGCCACCATCGCCTTAGATAAATGTGCCCGTGCTCATGCATGGTTACAAGGTCGTGACTTTGTTGCTCCAGATGATATTCAAGCTGTGTTACATAATGTTCTGCGCCATCGCATTATTTTAAGCTATGAAGCACAAGCCGATGGTATTACTAAAGATCAAGTCATTAGCCGTATTTTAGAACTTGTTGCCGTGCCATAAACCATGCAAAGCCAATTAGATAACCAACAGTGGCTCAGCCTAAGTCATAGCCATGGGGTCGACTTAGGCTTGAAAGAGCTGATGTATTATAAAGCGAAAGCTCGCTTATTAGAGCTTGCGCCAAAAGTTAAAATTAGAAATAGCCTGACCGGCCAATATCTCGCGCCTCATAAAGGCCGTGGTATGGAGTTTGCTGAAGTACGTCATTATCAACAAGGCGATGATATTCGCTCAATTGATTGGCGCGTTACAGCACGTACTGGCGAAACACATACTAAGTTGTTTCAAGAGGAAAAAGAACGGCCAGTGTTTGTGTTTACAGACTTTTCTAATTCAATGCTGTTTGGCTCAAAGCTATTACTTAAATCCGTGCAAGCGGCGCATATCAGTGCCTTGGTTGCGTGGTCAGCGTGCCAACGCGGCGATCGCATCGGTGGCATAGTGTTTAATCAACACGGTCATTTAGAGCTCAAGCCCAGCGCCCGCGAAAAAGCCGTGTTAAAACTATGCCACAATTTGTGTAATAACCACCAGCAAGCACTCGCGCAGATTGATGAGCCCGCAGACAATAAACTCAGTGATAATCTAAAACGTTTGAATCATTTAGCCAAGCCGGGCAGCTTAGTCTATTTAGTATCAGATTTTAGCGCCCTTGATGATGCCAGTTTTAAACAGCTCGAAATACTGAGTCGACATTGTGAACTGATCGGCTGCCATATTAGCGACCCATTTGAGCATCAGCTACCGGCGTTTAAACAAACAGTCACGGTTAGCGCCAACGGCAGTGACTTTGCGTTACCGCTGATGGATAAAAGTTTTCGTGATAAATTTGCTAAAACTGCTGAGCAAGCATTTACCACACGAATGCAACGCTTAACTAAATCGGGTCTTAATTTAATATCATTCAATGCAGCCACACCTCTTGAGCTGCAATTAGTGAGAAAGTAATATGCAAACCTCTCCATTAGCTGGCCTCCATGATGTGATTGTGCCAAGCCATGTTTCTTGGTGGCCTTTAGCACCTATTTGGTGGCTCATCATTGTCGTGTTACTCGTAACTGTAAGCTTTATAAGTTACCAGTTGTACCGGGCACGGCAGTTTAAAAAAGCCAAACGACAAGCTATTTCCCTCAGTGAACAACACCCAGAAGATGCCCAGCAACTACATATTTTAATTAAACGCCTGGTTTTACATTATTATCAGCAAAGTGCTGCATCACAAGGCACAAAACAATGGTGTATTACTCTAGATAAGCTGACCGGACAACAATTTACTGAACACGAACTGATGAGCCTTTATCAATCACAAAGCAATCAAACTGCGCTGGCACAGAAATTAAAACTCGCCATTGTGCAATTTAAATTAAAGGAGCCGCTGAATGTTTGAATTTAGCTGGCCTTGGTTATTTGTATTATTACCGCTGCCTTGGTTGTTGCGCTTATTTAAGCCAGTACAGAGTGAAGGTAATACCCGCTTACGTATTCCAAGCTTCGCCAAACACAATTTAGGCGCGCAAGTTGTCCAGCAACAGGCGCGTGGTATTAGTATATTTGAATGGTTGGTTTGGTTGCTTTTAGTCACCGCTTTAGCTAACCCAACCTGGCTTGATGAGCCAATTACCTTACCTAACGAAGGCCGCGATATCATGCTAGCTGTGGATTTGTCAGGATCAATGACCGAGCAAGATATGGCTTATCAGGGCCAATATGTTGACCGTTTAACTATGGTAAAAGCGGTATTAAGTGACTTTATTGAGCAACGTCAAGGCGATCGTTTAGGGCTGATTTTATTTGGTGATACGGCATTTTTACAAACACCACTAACGCGAGACGTTAAAACCGTAAGCCAAATGCTATCAGAAGCGCAAATAGGCTTGGTTGGCCGTGCCACCGCCATTGGCGATGCGCTGGGCTTATCAGTAAAACGTTTTGCCAGTAAAGATGAAAGCAATCGCATTGTGGTGTTATTAACAGATGGTCAAAACACCGCCGGTAACTTAGATCCAGAAGAAGCCCTACTGCTTGCCCGCGAAGAAGGCATTAAAGTGTATACCATCGGCGTAGGCTCTGATAATCCGCGTGGCTTTAGCTTATTTAATATGGGTGGCATGAGCGGAGGTAGTTTAGATGAAACCCTGCTAAAACGCATTGCCGAACAAACTGGCGGCCTTTATTTTCGCGCAAAAGACGTTGCCGGCTTACAACAAATTTATCAAGAACTTGATAAACTCGAGCCGATCAGCGCTGATGAGCAAACCTTTCGCCCACAAAGTGCGTTATTTTACTTCCCTTTATTAATTGCACTGACCTTGATTGGTCTGCGCGTTATGTTTATCAGTGCAAAAGCATTAAGACAGGAGGCCTAATGGACTTTGAATTTATCCGCCCGACCGTATTGTGGTTATTAGTTCCTGTGTGTTTAGTGTTTACTATTGCAATGATAAAGCACAAGAAAACCAGCCAAGGTGAATTAATAGCAGCTCACTTAGCAAAATTTGTGATCAACACCAACAACCAAAAAAACACGCAACCCATGTGGCTAATTGCCCTCTTTGCAGTGTTAGCCGTTATTTTTAGCGCAGGGCCCAGTTTTGAAGAAAAACAAGTGCCGGTATTTCAAAGCAAAAATGCCCGTGTAATTGTGATGGATATGTCGCTATCGATGTACAGCACGGATATTGCGCCCAGTCGTTTAGTGCAAGCGCGCTTCAAAGCGCTGGATATGATCAAACTATTTAAAGAAGGTGACACTGCGTTAGTGGCCTATGCAGGCACTGCTTATACCATTTCGCCGCTAACCAATGATGCCGCGACGCTTGAAAACCTGATCCCAAGTTTAAGCCCAGATATCATGCCTGATAAAGGCTCCAACGTGCTTGCTGGGCTTGATGCTGCAAAAGAGTTATTAACACAAGCTGGATACCTTGAAGGCGATATTATCTTAGTAACAGATGGTATTGAACAAAGTGAGCAACAAGATATCAGCCAATTTACAGACGCTAACCCTTATCGATTAAACATTTATGGTATCGGAACAGAGCAAGGCGCGCCAATTAAACTTCCTGAAGGTGGGTTTTTAAAAGATAGTTACGGGCAAATTGTGGTGCCCACCATCAACATCAGCATGCTTAATGGTCTAGCAAGAAACAGTGGCGGTAAATTTGCGACTTATCAACCGAGTGCCCGCGATATTCAAATTTTTGCACCCAGTGCAAATAGTGAAATACTGAAAAATGAAAAACAAAGTCAAGCGCTCTGGCGTATTGATGCGGGGATTTATGGCTTGTTTATTTTACTGCCAATGATGCTGTGGATTTTTCGCCGAGGAGCTTTTGCAGCTGCATTTTTAGTGGTGAGCTTTTTACCGCAACACAATGCTTATGCAGTAGAGCTGCCTTCAGTATTTAAAAATCAAGATCAACGTGCGCTGGACGCTTATCAACAAGGTGAATATGAGCAAGCTGCCACAGCAGATTCTAGTCAATTAAAAGGCGCGGCGCTTTACCAGCAAGGTAATTTTGATGCTGCATTGGCACAATTTAGCCAAGATAAAAGCGCCACTGGTTTATATAATTACGGTAATGCACTAGCAAAGGCAGGCAAGCTCGACGAAGCAATTGCCGCCTATCAGCAAGCACAAGCTTTGCAAGACGACTTTACCCAAGCAAAAGAAAATCAGGCACTTGTTGAGCAATTGAAAAATCAACAGCAGCAGCAAAATCAACAAGGCCAAGACGGCGAACAAGATCAAGATCAAGATCAAGACAAAAAAAGCCAAGATGGTGAACAAGGTCAAGATCAGCAAAATAAAGACAAGTCACAGCAAGGTGAGCAGCCAAATCAGGATCAGCAATCTCAACAAGGCGATGAATCTGAGCAAAGTGATGAACAGCAGACTGATGATAAACAGCAAGATGGCAAACCATCTGATCAACAAACTGATAAGCAAAACGATCCACAAATGGAGGCTGAACCTCAGCAAGGTGATAAAACTGATGAGCAACAGCAACAAGATGCGCAAACCGAGCCCAAAGATGACTCTGCAAACGATGATAAGCAGGCGCAGCCACAAATGACTCCTGAGCAACAGCAACAAGCTGAAGAAGCGGCAAAGCAACAAGCTGTGCAAGCGCAAACCGCAGAGCTTACCAACGAAGAAAAAGAGAAAGCGCAGCAGCTTAGTCAGTTATTGCGAAAAGTACCCGATGATCCCGCAATCCTGTTACGTAACAAAATGCAATTAGAAGCCCAAAAACGAAACAATCAACGCCGTCCACAAGGAGTCGAAAAATCATGGTAATGCGATTAATCTGTTGTTTATTGCTTATCAGCGCTATGCCCTCGTGGGCCGTTACGCAATTACAAGCCAGTGTTGATAAAAACCCGGTACTAGCGGGTGAATTTTTTATGCTCAATATCAGTGCAGATGACACCATAAAAAATGATCAACCTGATACCTCTGTCCTGTTAAAAGACTTCGTGGTTGGCCGCACCAGTGTCAGCACCCGCACAAACATCATTAATGGTAGTATTTCAAAAGAAACCACCTGGTCTATTAAACTTATGACCCGCACTGCCGGTGATTATACAATCCCAGCATTTAGTGTAGCTGGTGTCAGCTCTGCGCCCATTGCATTAAAAGTGGCTGAACGCAGTAAAGATGCGCAGCAAAACAACGATATTTTTATTAAAGCATCGCTTTCAAGTGACAGCCTATTTGTTCAAGAGGCAGGGCTTTACACGGTTAAGCTATATCTTGCCAAAGAGTTACTTGATGGTAATTTAAGTGCCCCCGCGATGCCCGATGCGCAGCTAAGTCAAATCGGCAAGCAGACTGAAAACTATGAACTTGTTGATGGTAAGCGTTACTTAGTGATCACTCGCGAGTATTTAGTACAGCCCCAAAAAAGTGGTAGTTACACGATTCAAGCACCAACTTTTCAAGGTCGAATTCGCCAAGACTATCGCCAATTAGATGTATCTGCACTGGGTGATAATGTCGATATTGAAATTAAACCGATACCAAGTGACTACCAAGGTGCATGGCTGCCTAGTGAATTAGTTAATTTAGATGAGCAATGGCAACCCGCTGACGACACAGTAGAAGTGGGTACACCTATTACGCGAACGCTGACCTTAACTGCACTTGGTATCACCAAAGAGCAACTACCTGATATTGAATTACCTGAAATCAAAGGTATTCGCAGTTACCCAGATGAAAAAGAAAATAATCATTTGGTTCGCGATGGTCGGGTAATATCACAACAAACAGCCTCGTACGCATTGTTACCGCAGATGCCAGGCACTTATACACTGCCAGAGGTAAGCGTGCCTTGGTATAACACCAAGATTAACCGGATCAGTTATGCAACACTACCAGCTCGTACTATTACAGTAACACCTAGTAGCACAAGCACTCCAGCAGCCGTTGCTGCGCAGCCACTTACGCCATCACAAAGCGCAACAACAGATGCTGCAGCAATAAGTTATCAAGCAACGCCGATAAATCAGTATCCGCTATGGTTAATTATTATCAGTGTGATTGGTTATTTATTATGGTTTATTACCTTGATTTTATGGTGGCGCAGTCAATCTCAGCGCAGCTTGATGCAAGCAAAGCCGACAGTAACCCATAGTGATTCATCAATTTCATTAGATGAATTAAAGAAACACGCTAAAAGCAATGATGTAAGTGCCTTTTATCAGGCGCTAAATCGTTACGCAATGCACTTAACAAAACAATCGAGCGGTGCAATAGACAAGCTTGAACAACTAGCTGATAATGCACAGCTTAGTCAACATATTGCTAAACTACGGGCTGCACTCTATAGTCCTAATGATACAGATGTTGATTTAATTGCGATTGTCGGCATGTTAGAAGAGCAACGTAAAGTACAAAAAAAATCACAACAAGCTGTATTAAAAGGACTTTATAAATAGAGTTTAAGTGACGGGGAGCAATCCCCGCGCTCAAATAGTAAATAACTTAAAATAAATAAAAAAGTGCTTATGCTTGGAAATGAAAACTCTAAAAGTCAGGTCTTAGTTGATATGGCAGAGAAAAAAACACGCTATGAAAAACTTGTTCATGTTTATCATAGCGAATTATATCGCTTTGCTTATTGGCTCTGCCGCGACCCTAATATTGCCGAAGATCTTGTCCAAGAAACATTTTTACGTGCTTGGCGATCTCTGGATTCATTATTAGATCAAAAAGCAGCTAAGCCATGGCTATTGACGATTTTACGCCGGGAAAATGCCCGTCGTTTTGAACGCAAACAATTTGATTATAGCGATGTTGAAAACGACACCTTAGTTGACGAAAAAAGCGTCACCTTGGATGACGAAATGGAACAAACAGTGATCCAACGTCACATCGCTAAGTTACCTGATGAATACCGCGAGCCATTATTATTACAAGTCGTTATGGGCTGCTCCGGTGAAGAGATAGCAGAAATATTAGATTTAAACAAAAACACGGTTATGACGCGTTTATACCGCGCCAGAAACCAGTTAAAAGAGGCATTGAGCCGTGATGATGAACAACTTAAAGGGGCATCAAATTAATGGATGATCTCGAGTTTCGTCGCCGAATTAGCGCACAGCCAAACAGCACAGATAAGGAGCTTGTGGAGTTTGCAGAGCAACACTCTGAGCGACAAGAATTTATTAATGATATGCAGGCCTTTGATTTAGAGCTTGCCAATGCACTTGACGTACCGGTGCCAGCAGGTCTTGCCGAGCGTATTTTGGCAAACACCGCAGCGCATGCACAAAACGAGTCGCTCACAACTGAGCAACTCAACCAAGCACCAGCTGATACCAGCGCGCAAACACCGCCGCAACGAACAGATAATCTAGTTGAGGCAAGTACACGTTTTAAACGTGCTCGTTTACCACTTGCCATGGCAGCCTCAGTATTGGTGGCTGTGGGGGCATTTTTATTTAGCAGCGAACAAAATGTCGCGTATGCAGCTGGCGAACATGCGCTTGCTCATGTTTACTATGAAATTAATTCGCTGCAAAAGACCGAAGCAATCAGCTTAGCAACGGTAAATGAAAAATTTGCTGTGTTAGGCGGCCATTTAGATGAATTGCCAGGTAAAGTGACTTACTTAATGTTTTGTGACTTTAAGGGACAAAAGGGATTACACCTAGTTTTTGAATCAGACTATGGCCCGATGACGGTATTTATAGTGCCATCAAAACAGCAATCGTTCGGCATCGGCGACGATGATTTTCAAGACGATCGTTTTGAAGGCCATATTAACCGTGGTGCTAATGCAGATACTATTTTAGTAGCAAGTCTTGGTGCGCCATTAGAAAATTACAATGATCGTATTAATGGTGCGATCCGCTGGTTAAATTAACCTTCCTTTTGCATTGCCGTTATTATGGCGGCAATGCAATTTATACCTTCACGAAACAATCGTTATATTCTTCCTGCTTGAACCAATAATTGCTTTTAAATTAGCCTATTGACCAAGCTACTGAGCATTTTAGAACTAATTCAGTTTGTCGCTATTTATCTAATTCCTGAACTACTTTAGAATCGCCGTTCTAATTTGTTTTAAGGAACTTCATGAAAAACCTGATTGTTATATTTTCATTGCTTGCTCTACTATGTACTGCAAGTTTTGATGCACAAGCACGTAAAAAGTTTGGTAGTAAAAAACGTGGCCAAACACCAGAAACACAACAAACCGCACAAAAACAACAAACAGATACCAATACCCTCGCCCCTGCTGCAAAACCAAAATCAAGCAAAAAAGGCATGATGGCAGGTATTTTTGGCGGCTTATTAGCCGGTGGATTAATCGCCGCAATGATGGGCGATGACTTTGAAGGGATGCAACTACTTGAGATAATTTTAATGGCAGGTATTGCCTTTATTATCTTTAAACTTATCATCGGTATAATACGTCGTAAAAACGCCCCTGTAATGGCGCACGGCCAAGGAGCATTTACTGCACCGAAAATGAGACAAACTGCGCCTGAGCACACCACTACAAGTGGATTTAGTCAAACCAATGACGTACCGTTTAATTTACCCGCTAACTTTGATACTAACGGCTTTTTACAAGGTGCGCGTAGCCATTATCATACATTGCAAACAGCATGGAATAATGCTGACTATGCAACGATGGCTGAATACTTAAGCCCTGAACTAGTCGCTGAATTTAAAGCGGAACGTGAAGCGATTGACAGCGTTGCAACTGACGTGATGTTTATTGATGCAGAACTTGTACGTGCCGATACCGACACACAAAAATGGCAAGTAAGTGTACGTTTTAAAGGGAAGTACCGTGACTTAGGCGATAATAAAGAACAGCCTATTTTAGAAATTTGGCACTTAGAGCGTGCCACCAGCGATGATGCGCCTTGGTTGATTGTTGGTGTTGAAGATTTAATTGACGCGTAGTTCTAGGTTCT
>NZ_JACJDM010000259.1:0-209 GCF_014163545.1 Pseudoalteromonas sp. SR45-6 | reverse complement strand
CTGAGTGACCAACAGAAGTAACTTATTTATAAGTTGCTTCGGCACAGTCAATTCAATATCGAAAGATATTAAATAAATTCAGAATTCATTGAGCGTGTCGGCTCTCTTTATGGGAGAAGACAGAAAAAACTTTTAATTGAAGAGTTTGATCATGGCTCAGATTGAACGCTGGCGGCAGGCCTAACACATGCAAGTCGAGCGGTAACAGA
>NZ_JACJDM010000258.1:0-210 GCF_014163545.1 Pseudoalteromonas sp. SR45-6 | reverse complement strand
CGAAACAATATTGAGTATCGCGGTGGCAAGCCACTCGCCTACAGTGAGTAATTAAACACCTGAGATTAACGTTAACACCCGTAGGCGTTAAGCTTGCTGACGCAAAAACACCGAAACAATATTGAATATCGCGGTGGCAAGCCACTCGCCTACAAGTGAGTAATTAAACACTGAGATTACCGTTAACACCCGTAGGCGTTAAGCTTGCTG
>NZ_JACJDM010000257.1:0-210 GCF_014163545.1 Pseudoalteromonas sp. SR45-6 | reverse complement strand
GCCAAGGCTCCTTATAACCACGTTTTTTATCTCTTTTTAATAACTTATGCCCTTTGCCAACCAGCACTGCATGCGTGTGATATTGTGCACTTTTGGTCAACTCGGTCGCGCCAAGATACTGGCTCTTACGTTGATTGCTCTTGAATAGTGACTGGCATGGAACAAACTCATCGCTGCCCTGCGTTTTCAAGTGTGCCGTACCTCGAACTC
>NZ_JACJDM010000256.1:0-212 GCF_014163545.1 Pseudoalteromonas sp. SR45-6 | reverse complement strand
CCCACTTTGGTCCGTAGACATTATGCGGTATTAGCAGTCGTTTCCAACTGTTGTCCCCCACCAAAAGGCATATTCCCAAGCATTACTCACCCGTCCGCCGCTCGTCAGCAAAGTAGCAAGCTACTCTCTGTTACCGCTCGACTTGCATGTGTTAGGCCTGCCGCCAGCGTTCAATCTGAGCCATGATCAAACTCTTCAATTAAAAGTTTTTT
>NZ_JACJDM010000255.1:0-213 GCF_014163545.1 Pseudoalteromonas sp. SR45-6 | reverse complement strand
AAAAAACTTTTAATTGAAGAGTTTGATCATGGCTCAGATTGAACGCTGGCGGCAGGCCTAACACATGCAAGTCGAGCGGTAACAGAGGGTAGCTTGCTACTTTGCTGACGAGCGGCGGACGGGTGAGTAATGCTTGGGAATATGCCTTTTGGTGGGGGACAACAGTTGGAAACGACTGCTAATACCGCATAATGTCTACGGACCAAAGTGGGG
>NZ_JACJDM010000254.1:0-217 GCF_014163545.1 Pseudoalteromonas sp. SR45-6 | reverse complement strand
CCCACTTTGGTCCGTAGACATTATGCGGTATTAGCAGTCGTTTCCAACTGTTGTCCCCCACCAAAAGGCATATTCCCAAGCATTACTCACCCGTCCGCCGCTCGTCAGCAAAGTAGCAAGCTACTTTCTGTTACCGCTCGACTTGCATGTGTTAGGCCTGCCGCCAGCGTTCAATCTGAGCCATGATCAAACTCTTCAATTAAAAGTTTTTTCTGTC
>NZ_JACJDM010000253.1:0-218 GCF_014163545.1 Pseudoalteromonas sp. SR45-6 | reverse complement strand
GGCGGCACATGGAGTGTCACGGCCAGCAGTGATTTAGCGGAGGGTGACTTTAGTGTTACCGCCACCGTTGAAGATGGCGTGGGTAATCAAGGCACCGCCAGCGTCACTGGGATCATTGATACCACCATGCCGGATATCAGTATTAATCCGCCAGCCGACAGTAACGATACCACGCCTACCATCAGTGGCACCGCCAGTGCGCCACAGGGCAGCATAGT
>NZ_JACJDM010000252.1:0-225 GCF_014163545.1 Pseudoalteromonas sp. SR45-6 | reverse complement strand
ACTTGTAGGCGAGTGGCTTGCCACCGCGAACAGGCCTAAAGCCATTTCCTACGTTTTTACATTTTACCTTAGGCGAGAAGATAAAGATGTTAATAAACACGCGTCAGCAAGCTTAACGCCTACGGTGTTAAATTGTATTCTGGTGTTTAATTAATTACTTGTAGGCGAGTTGCTTGCCACCGCGTTTCAAAATGTGGTGTGGTGTTTTTGCGTCAGCAAGCTTAA
>NZ_JACJDM010000251.1:0-227 GCF_014163545.1 Pseudoalteromonas sp. SR45-6 | reverse complement strand
AATGCGAGTAAAGAATGGAGCGGCACATTCGATGAGCTAGGGCGTAAAAAAGCAAAACTAGAACGCGCGAGTAAACGTATTATCGAACGTCACCAATCACAAGATAGCCTGAGCGAAGAGTTGATAACACAGGATTTAAAGCAAAAAGAAAAGCTGGATAAAAGTGCAGATAAAATCACGGAGTTCTTAGCGACCCACGAGGAAAAAACGGGCAGCAAAGGCAAGCC
>NZ_JACJDM010000250.1:0-230 GCF_014163545.1 Pseudoalteromonas sp. SR45-6 | reverse complement strand
TTTGCGCGAACAAAACTACCAGATGCAGCAGTAAGCTTACTTCGTGCCGCATAAAAGCTTGTTTTTGATAAGGCATGTTGCTGGCAAAACTCAGTAATAGTTAAATCGCTGGCTTGTTGTTCTTCGATAATGTTGCGCCACTGCTCAAGGCTACGCATTTTTCTCATGGCTATCTCCTAATTGAAATTAAGAAATAGTTTAATCGGTTTGACGAGTTACTGGCAGGTGCA
>NZ_JACJDM010000024.1:0-65379 GCF_014163545.1 Pseudoalteromonas sp. SR45-6 | reverse complement strand
TTTAGGTTTTAGGAAAAACAATAGTGCCACATCACAGTTTTGCATAAATGTAACCGCAATATGATGATTTTTAAGAGTAGTGTAACCAAACTTACTGAATGAGTACTTTGAGCGCGATGAAGATGGCCACTCTAGCGCATTTCTGGACAAAAATGAGTTAGAGTTAACGGGCTGCTGTGAGCGGTCATTGGTAACACTTGCCGTAAACGGCACAAAATTGCAGGCTAAAATTGGCGACGAAGGAGCACAAGCTCACTGTTTTGTGTCCACGGTTTAACGGCCTTGTTAGGCAATGTGTTACGCATGTGGCTCAGTTGGGTAACTATGTGTAATGCAACTATGGCTGCATTTTTCACAATCTGCCGAGATAACCAGCTTATAGTTGATGAAATACCCAAGAATATTGAGCAATTTTGGCATGTACTTCACAAAGAAGCGTGCAAGTATAAAATACAAAATAACTACAGATACTAAAGACCTTAATAGTTCAGGGTTTGTGTTTACACCTGCCAAAATTGAACCAACGGCGCCGACAAACAGTGATGTTACTCCATAAACTATCGCAAACAAAATTGCAACGAAAGGAATGCAAAGAACAAACAGCCCGAAACAATCTAACAGACTAATTTTAAATTCGATTTTCCGTTTAGGTTTATTTCCACAGACACTACATTTCATCTAGTTGCCTAACACCCGCCTAACACGCAATGTGTTGGCGTGGCTTTTTGCGTTGTTTGCCAAAACCATGACAACTAAACATTGTCGGAGTTAAGGCGCTTGTTAGGTGCACTTTATTAGCTGCACTGGTGAATTACAATACTCTAAATTCCCTATTAATTCGTTATTATCTGGATAGTTAGGGCAATTACCGATATTGACAGACTGAACGCTGCCATTTGGTTTCATCTCGACATCGACAAAAGACGCAACAAGCTGGTCTTCTAATTGACGGCTCCAAGTAAAGTGATAATTGGTATTGTGTGATTTTAGGAATGTTCTATCAGGCACATTAAATTTACTTGTAAAAGAAGTTAAAGCCACACTCTGATTTTTTACATTTATTCTCGCTGAACGTGCTGTCCAAGAGAACGGCCAAGATCTCGTGATATCGACAGCTATGTTGCATTCGCCAAGCTCAGAGGTACGCGATAGTCCAGAGATTACCTCTGCATATTCGATGTTCTTTAAACTACTCGAACCCGCTTGGCAGAGCCAAATAAAAAGAATAACTATTGGAATCAATTTACGATTCATAATGGATACGCCTCACGTCCTTTGCTCCTAACGCCCCAATAAGCCGACGCAATGAGCGCAGCGAGTTGAGGTCGGATTGATTGGATTGTTAGCAGTTGATTGCTTGTACAATATTTTCTGTAACCTTTTTAAAATTTATTTCTGAAGTCTTAATCGCTTTACCATTTACTAATGGTGTAGGCGGTTTAATTTTGACATTGTCACGCTCGTATATCTGTGGTGCCTCAACGAAGAGGTAGTATTGGTCGTACTTCTTACAACTAAATAGCCCAATACCGCTGCAAACTTCTTTGATACGCTCATCTTTGATTAGTGGCTCAGCAATTATATTTTCAGTTAAACCTGATACTTCCACTGACATCGAAGAATCATACCATTCAACTATACCCCCTTCGGGGACGACTAATGATAGATAAACAGCCCTAGCATTTAACAAAACTTTGAACTTAGTCGCTGGGTCGTCGTAAATGAAATTTAAAGGAATTTGACCGCATCCATCTTTTGAAGCTTTTCCAAACTCTCCCTCCGGTTTCATAAAAGTAATTTCATGAACTGCGCATCCAACCGTGAGATGTAGAAGAAATAAAATAGTTAAAATACGCAAGTCGGCTCCTTTAGACTGCTAACGCCTCGCTTAACCGGCGTAAAAT
This sequence comes from Pseudoalteromonas sp. SR45-6, assembly GCF_014163545.1. Lineage (NCBI taxonomy): Bacteria > Pseudomonadati > Pseudomonadota > Gammaproteobacteria > Alteromonadales > Pseudoalteromonadaceae > Pseudoalteromonas > Pseudoalteromonas sp. SR45-6. Next base: position 63,475 of record NZ_JACJDM010000024.1, on the reverse strand, counting down.
AGCAGGCTAAAATTAGCGACGAAGGAGCGCAAGCCTGCTGTTTTGCGTCCTTGGTTAAAGCGTTTGTTAGCTAGCAGCAAACACATATATGCGGCCTAAATAAATAAAGTGTACGGCAACAGCTATTGGTATAAGAAGCCAAATGAATTTGATATTTATACCTGACATAAATGCAAACCCAAGGATTGAGCAAAAGCCGCAGATTATAAATAAACGTAATTTAGCAAACGATAAAAAATACCTGCTTGGCTCTAGAATATGCATTAAAACAGAGATAAGCGCGAACATGCCCAGAAAGCCTCCAACCTCAATAAGTAGCATAACCAGTGCACCATAATAACCATCTAATATACCCATAATTGAGATGGGTATAGTAATTAAGCCTAGCCCTAACAGTATGACTAAAGGACCGAACCCAATTATGGCTTCAACAATGATCAAGAATTTGTATATTGGTCTCATTTGCTAGCTAACATTTTAGTATTTATGCGACACGCAGTTTGTGTTGCATAATCGCTTGTTGGACTGAGGTGCTACCTGCTCGGTGTGTCAGAGTTGGTGTTGTTTATGCTATGGGTATTTGCTTTTTATGACCTAAGCTATATCAAGCCAATTTAATTGGCGTGCCTGTCGTATCTAAGCTGTCCCTGCGTTACTCAGCGTTTATTATGTATCCATTAAACCTAATGTTTAACCGTTAAGCAATTATATTTTTTGTACGCACAGTCGCCACTGACCTAACATTTTAGTATTATGCGACACGCAGTTTGTGTTGCATAATCGCTTGTTGGACTGAGGTGTTACTTATGCTATGGGAATTTGCTTTTTATGGCCTAAGCGATATCAAGCCAACTTTACTGGCGTGTCTATCGTATCTAAGCTATCCCTGCGTTACTCAGCGTTTATTATGCACCTATTAAACCTAATGTTTCACCGTTAAGCAATGATCTTTTTCTCACGCACAATCGCGAGTAGCCTGAGCAGTTAAGCAGGTTAACTCATTGATTTAATGCAGCAAGCTAGGCCGCTAACTCGTTCGAACTATTTCATTCGTCGAAATATCTGAGGTTATCACACCAATAAACCGTAAGATACCAACCTTACATGACTGACAAGGCCAATACGGTATCAATGGTTCTTGCTCTGTTTTGGGCTTCACCGCTTTGCATGCGGTGGATACATGAGCCCTTATCAGGGCTAACTTTCGCTTACGACACGCATTAGCTAAAAAACCATAGTGGCGAATGCGCATAAACCCTTTCGGCAATACATGTTGTAAGTAGCGCCGTAAAAATTCATCACAACTCAGTGTCATTACTTTATCGCGGTTGTTATCTGCATAATCGCGATATTTAAAGCTCACTGACTGCTCATTCACTGACACTAATCGTGATTCTGACATCACGCCTTTTCGGGTATAACGAGCAAGGTAACTAACTAGCTTTTCACTGTACGTTAAACAGGCTTTGCTATACACGCACCATTTGGTTGGCGTGTTTATCTTCGCGAATGAACTATCGCATTCATTGAGCGCCGCCAGCATTTTTCCTCTAAAGACTGTTGATAACGCTTTTACGGGGTATAAATAGTCTTTTTCTATTTCATGCCAGTGCGTTTTTTCAAGTGCACCTGCGGGTATCAAACAATGCAAGTGGATATGCTGACTTAAGTTCTGCCCCCATGTATGCAGTACGCTTGTCATGCCTAACTGGCCATGCATCTTTCGTTTCGCAAATTTACACAGCGTTTGCCATACGGCTTTAAACAAACACTGGTACAACACACTTGGGTTATAGTGAGCAATGATATTCAACTCATGAGGGAGCGTAAAAACAAGGTGGAAATACCGACACGGTAATAAATCCTCTTGCTGTCTTCGCACCCACTTAGCCGTGGCCATGCCTTGGCAACGCGGACAGTGACGGTCTCGACAACTACACCCAATCTGCTGCGACTCCCCACAGCTATCACATTGCCATGCTTGATAACCGAGCTGACCTGTTCTGCATGATTGAAGGTGCTGACAGACACGCAGTTGTTGATAGCTCATCGTATGATGTTGCCGATAATTCTCAAGATTTGAGTTTAAAATATCAGCGAGGTGCAAAGCGCTCATTGTTTACTCCAACTCGCAAGCAAATCAATGCCGCCATGCCCTAACTCAGGTAACCAGTGTAAGTAACTTTGTGTCGTTTTAATATCACTATGACCAAGCTGATGTTGCAATTGATGAAGTGGCATTCCTGATTCAAGTTGATGTGTTGCATAAGCATGGCGTAGTGCATGTGGATTACAGTGTTTTAAACCACACGCTTGTGCGTGTTTTCTCAATGGCTTCCTGAAGGTCGATGCTGACATAGGTTTATCCATTAACAATCGCGAGTAAAACATCCAACCCGTTGGGTGATACATTTTCCAGTAACTGCGTAATTGGTTTAGTACGCTATCTGAAACTACAACATACCGTGACTTATCCCCTTTACCTTGTTCAATTAAAATGGTTTTACGCTGGCCATCGATGTCTTGCACTTTGATACGTAACAATTCGCCAATACGTAAACCGCACCCATAGCAAACCACTATTAACGTTTTTAGTCGCATATCATCCGTACAGCTTTCTATCAGCCGCCGCATATCATCACGTGATAAATAGGTAGGTCCGCGCGACTTCGCTTTTGGCAGTGCAATATCTAAGTTCAATGGCCGATGTAAAATATTCTTAAACAAGAACCAAATACTGTTTATTTGTATTTTCTGACTTGCTCTAGAAAGTTTACGAATAGCGGGATCGTTAAAAAAGGCGTTAAGCTCGTCATCCGTAATCGAGTCAAGCGGTTTATTAAAATAGTGACTGAGTTTAAGTAAATGTTCACAGTGGCTTTTACATGTACTTTGCGAATAACCTCGATAGGCTATTTCAGTTTTGACTTGTTCAATGAGTGTATTCATGACTTACCTCCAAGTTATGGGATAACCCCAAGGTAAGTGTGGCTCAAATGGTCAGAATAGGATCTCCGCGTAGCGGCTTAGTTCAACAATTTAATAGTGCGCTCATCGCGCATATTTCTGCCGACGCCACGCTCATTTTTCTGTATGATATAGTTTTAACAAATAACCTAAGGTATTACTATCATCAAGTTTTCTAAAACTTTAAAGAAAAGTTAAATAAAACAATATGCGCGCGTCGCTCATTTTCATGAATATATGCGCAAAGAGCAGTTTTACTAATCAATTAACGACGATATTTAGCCACTTTCAATGACTGGTTGGACTCACAGCTCAAAGCAGCCCTTTAGTGCAATTATGTTAACTCATCTTGGGGCAGAGACGAGTTATATACATAACCCGCCTCTGGCACTTTTCTACCTATCAAAAATAGAGCTATTCGTCATTTTCACTGGCTTTTATTCGATGGCTCAGATAACCACCAAACAACACCCTGCTCTTTTCGTTAAAACTTGTTGCTGCTTGTAATTGTTTTCGCATTATCCACCATTAGATCACGCTTATTGTCCAAAGGGTTACGCTGTCGAAATGGTCTATGTGATACCGTACTGGTTTTGTTCTTTGTCGTGCTCTGCTGCGAAGGTGCATTAAAATAAGCTCAAGCTATCTTAACTTTATACCAATCGTGTTAAGTTACTGACCATTTATAGCGACAGATAAATACAGTGATAACAAGGCGTAAATTTTGACATGCAGTTGTTCTAATTGAAAAAATTATAACGCAGTTAGCGCTTTATTTAGCTCGCTAGAATGGTTAAATATTTAAGTCGATTGGTATTACACCTTGCCTACTAACAAGCTGAGTTTGTGCAGCATTTGGACCAGCTATAATAGCAAGAAATGCAAATTGCCTTATAAAGATTAACTCTGAACCAATTTATCCAATATGTAAAAGTTACTCTTGATGCTCAAACTGACCGCGATATACTTCAAATACTTTTAAAACCGTATGTTGCGCTTTACTAAGGCCATCAAACCAAGCATCAAAAATTTCATCATCGTCTTGATCACTTAATGCCAAATACTGTGCAAGCAATTCAACAATGTCATTATGGGTGCAGCTTAATGGGTCTATTTGTTGTGCTAGGACACTATGATCACGACTACGTAATGTCTCCATGACGCCCTGATCTATTTCCTGACTTTGTTCACTACTATGCTGTTGCTGGGCTGATCCACTCATAATAATCTGACTCCTATTCTTGATTACTTATTATTTATAACAGGCTAATTCCCAATAGCTAGTTTTTTTAAATCAACTGCTGATTTTTTAACTTGTTTGTGTGAATAAACATCAAATCAGCTACTTTACCAACAACTCAAAAATAGTATTTGCAAAGAATTCTTATTTACTATAAATTATAGTGATAATATCACATAACATTAATTTCCAGTAAAAGGCTATTTATGAAACCTAATATTCACCCTGATTACCAAACGGTTGCTTTTCATGACACGGCCGCCGATAGCTACTTTATTATTGGTTCAACAATTAAAACTGATCGAACCGTTGAGTTAGATGGCAAGACATACCCTTACGTACCTATTGATGTATCAAGTGACTCACATCCATTTTATACCGGTAAGCAAAAATCTGTTGCAACAGATGGTCGAGTTGCTGCGTTTAATCGCCGCTTTAAAAACTTAGGGAGCAAATAATCATGAAAGTCTTGAGTTCATTGAAAAGTGCTAAAAACCGCCCGGGATGTCAAATTGTCAAACGCAAAGGACGCGTTTTTGTGATCTGTAAAGACAATCCACGCTTTAAAGCAGTGCAAGGTATGAAAAAGAAAGGAAGAAAATAAACAACTATCACAGACTGTACACCTTGATATAGGCGTACAGTCTTTAAGGCTAAACTTAAATACAATCTAACACTACTTACCGAACAACAGCTCCCAAAACCCTGGTGGCTCATGCAGTTTATGGTATTGCTTACGGAGCCCATCAATGGCTTTTAACGGTCCTTTGGCTGCTTCGAGTCCTTGCTCATTCGCTAATTTTTTTGCAAGTTCAGCTTTTGCGATCACTTTATCTAAACCTTGCAGTGACTGCTCAGCCTCTTTGTGAAAAGTGGCTGTTTTACTTCGCTTAACCAATATCATAAATTCATCGATCGCGGTATTAAACTCCTGTAGTTGTGTTGCTTCAACAGTATGCTTGAACGCAAGCCCCATATTCTTCATGTTGGCTTCAAGATCTAAATCGTCGTTAGCAAATAAACTCGGAACAAACAGCAGTGCCACAAGACACAGAAATACTTTCATAATAATCCTAACAGTTACAACTCAAAAAAGATGAAAAATCATTATACACTCCAGCAGCTATGAATATAACCTTACTCTAAGTGTGGTGAAAATTAATTTTGTGTTAGAATTCGTTTTTGTTGATGAGATGTGTTTTGGGTTTAGAGCGAATGCGAAGATTGAAAAAGCAATGGTGGATTCTCTTACTGTGTTTAATTGTTAGCCCTCTGAGCTTTGCCAAATTAGATATTATCTTTGTAAATCCTGGTTTTGCAGATTCATCAGATGAAATAAACACAACGGGTAACTTTTGGTTCAAAGTATCTAAGATTATGCTTAATGCGGCGGATGACTTAGATATAAACTTGCACATAAAATACGCGAATCGTAATCATATCTTAATGAAAGAACTTATTAGGCAGGCAATTAAAGACAAGCCTGACTATTTAGTTGTGGTAGATGAAAAAAGCGTTGTCAGTAAATACTTAGCAAAATTAAATACCAGAAATATCCCTATTTATTTTTTATATAGCCGACCTGCTATCGGAAAATTTATATCATTAAAACGAGCTGGCGTTAATATTATTGGCAGCGTCATACCGGATAATTATGCTGCAGGGGAAGCTCTTGCACAACAGTTACTTATAAAACACACAACCACATCAACTCAACCTGCTAATATACTCGCTCTGATGGGTGATTATACAACGCCTGCATCGGTAGAACGTGTTGCAGGCCTAACTGAATTTGTTGAGCAACATGAAGATGTTAACTTTATTGGAAAAGAGGTTGCCAATTGGTCTGAACAGGAAAGCTATATAAAAACGTTAGCGTTTATGGAGTTTGCTCCTGAGATCAATATTATTTGGTGCGCAAATGATGCTATAGGATTTGGTGCAAAACGGGCATTACAAGCGCTCAATAGTGCACATAAGGTAGTTGTTGGTGGGATGAATTGGGATTCTGTGCCACAAGGTATCGAAGCATTAGACATAACATTGGGTGGTCATGTGCTATTAGGTGCCTATGCACTTATTAATATAGTTGATCATCATAATGAAAATACTCGAGTTCCCCTAAATCATTCATATTTATCCATATTCAGTAACCTTACTACTGAAACCATACCTCTTGTAAAGCACATAAATGAAACTGATTTAGCCGACATTGATTTTGCTCAATTTAGTAAAACTGTAAAGGGGATTTACAGCCCTTTACAGTAACTCTGCCGTTTTCCAGTAAAATAGCTAACTATTGTCGATTCGATAGCCATAGCGGCTGATAAGGCGCAAGTTCAATACTTTGTTGCCCCTGCTCTATTGCCTGAGCAGAAATAAGTTCAAACCACTGCTCAGTATCAATTAAGTTCAGATCAGCTAATAGCAGAGTCTGAGGCTCATCGCTAATGTTATAAACACAAAAAACACTTTGCCTACGGTCTATACTTTGACGCCAAAAACCAAATAAAGCACCGGTTAAATGTAAGGTAAATTGCGTCGCATTAGGGTGAAAAGCATCTTGCTGCTTACGAATAGCCAGTAAATTATTGATTTGAGTAAACACGTGATAATGATGACTTGATTGATCGGCAAGCTTTTCAAGTAGTGCCGACTCTTGCCAACGATGACGGTTAATACAGCGGTTATGCTGGCTATTTTCAAAGCGTTCATAATCATTGGTGGTACCAAGTAAACTATGAATATAAAGCCCAGGAATGCCTTCGAGGGCAAACATAATAGCATGAGCACAGGTAAAACGTTGTAAGCCCCACTTATCCACGCCTTTATGAGTGCCTTGTAAGGCATCAAATAACGCAATATTAAGTTCATAGGGTGAGCTGGTGCCATTATTCGCTGTGCGCATTGACACCTTTGCGCCAAAGCGACTAACCGTATTGACCATTTGCCCTAGTTCATCCTCGTCAAGCAACCCTTCGACAGGACGTAAGCCAATTCCATCGTGAGAAGCTATAAAATTAAAGTAGGCAGTACCATTTTGCGCTGGCGGCATGCTCATCATCCAATGTTTGAGCGCTTTACTGTCACCACTGAGCAAGGTATGTAATAACAAAGGCGGCAATGAAAAGTTATAAATACAATGTGCCTCATTGGCATTACCAAAGTAAGATAAATTTTCACGATTAGGAATGTTTGTTTCAGTGATTATAACTGCACTTGGCTCCACATGCTCTATTAGCGTTCGCAGTAATCTGATCACTTCATGTGTTTGCGGTAAATTAATGCAAGAAGTATTAAGTTCTTTCCATAAAAAAGCCACAGCATCAAGGCGAAATATCTTTATACCATTATCCAAGTAATGGCGAATAATACCTACAAATTCATTAAGCACTAATGGATTAGCAAAATCTAAGTCAACTTGATCTGGGCTAAATGTGCACCAAACATGGCGCTCCCCTAGTGCCGTTTGCACTGTATTAAGTAGCGGTGATGTTCTTGGTCGCACAACGTCAGATAGATCGTCATTTAAGCTAGCTGTTTTAAAGTAGCTTAACCCCGGCTCTTTGCCCTGAATAAAGTTTTCAAACCAACGACTGCGACTAGAGCAGTGGTTGATCACTAAATCAGCCATTAGCTTTACATCTTGAGCTATTCCTTGAATATCATCCCAACTACCAAGAGATTCATTCACTTGTACATAGTTCATTACCGAAAAGCCCTCATCAGAGCTATAAGGATAAAAAGGTAATATATGCAACGCGTTAATCGTTCCCGCACACTGGTTTTTCATAAACCGATGAAGGGTATGTAACGGTGGTTCACTCGGTACCGCAACTGCTTGATCTGCATCGCGATAACGCATAATTGAATCGCCATAAGCAATCAAAATTACATCTTGCTGATCCCAGCGGTTTTTATGCGGCGTAGGGTCTCGAACCGGGTCGTCTCTTAACATGGTAGTGATCAACATGCTTGCAAGCGCATCAATACTCATACATAAGTCAACACCCTCATATATACTCGTCAGGTGCTGTTCAACCCGTTGTTCAAATAACGCTTTACTCATTACCCTACCCCGTTGTTTATACTAATTTTTAATTATTTATCTGTAATTACTTCTCTGCTTAAGTATTATTATGAAAACTCTTTATTATCAAGCTCTACTGCTTCTTCTAAACGCGCAAACACATCTGGCATTGCTGAAGCAACTCGGTTCCAGCTTGGCACAAATGGCGCTTCCATTGGATACTGTAAAAAATGCTCACCTGCGTTCATAATGTTTTGCGCAAACATTTCTACTGCTTTTTCTTCTTGATGAATATCGAGTTTTAAGCCGTTCATCATGGCATCGTTATGATAAGTTTCAATAAAATCCAGTGCGATACGATAATAAGTTGCTTTAAGTGACCGAATGGTTTCCGTGGTAAATGTCACTCCTTGCGTGGCTAACTTACGAAACAGCGCTTTGGTGATATCTATCGACATTTTTGATAAGCCAGCCGCTTGATTATCCAGTGACAGCGCTTGGTGTTTATGATCATAGTTATCTGCAATATCTACTTGGCACAAGCGATTGTGTGAGTAGTTACGGTACATTTCAGACAGTACGCCAATCTCTAAGCCCCAATCGCTAGGAATACGAATATCGTTGAGCACATCACGGCGAAACGAAAATTCCCCCGCCAGCGGATAACGAAATGAATCCATATATTCAAGGTAGTCAGTGCTGCCTAAAATGGTTTTAAATGAACGCAATAAAGGAGTAACGAGTAAACGCGATACACGGCCATTGATCTTGCCATCAGCAGTACGAGGGTAAAAGCCTTTACAAAATTCATAGTTAAAGCGCGGGTGAGCAACTGGATAAATTAATCGCGCTAATAAACTACGGTCATAAGTTAAAATATCACAATCATGCAGTGCTATTGACTCAACTTTTGCCGTTGCCAATTTATAACCCATGCAGTACCACACATTACGGCCTTTGCCGAGTTCACGCGGCGCGACGCCTAACGCTTGCAACTCTTTATCGAGTGCTTGCAAACGTGGCCCTTCGTTCCAAAGCACGCGGTGATGTTGGTCAAGCTCTGCAAAAAATTGTAATGCATGACGATACTGACTCTCATCGGCCCTGTCTAAGCCAATCGTAATTTGCGACAAATAAGGAACATGTTTCAATTCTTGCACAATATTTTGTAATGCAGAGCCCTCAAGTTCACTGTACAAGGAGGGTAAAATCAAGCCCATTGGCCGTTGTTTTGAAAAGCTAACGAGTTCAGCTTCTAGATCAGCCAGCGGACGGTCGGCAATATTATGTAATGTTGTTATGATGCCATTTTGGTAAAAATCAGCCATGTGATTGCTCCTGATTAGACGCTAATTGCGCTTTGATAACACTTAGATCTGCTACTTCATCGAGCCAACCTTGTGGGGCTGGGTGTTCACTAACACGCCATGGTTTGTGGGATAATTTTGCCTTGGCTTTACTGGCAGGATTATTAATTAAAATCGCGATATCTGCGGCATCCAACATCGCCATATCATTTTGGCTATCACCCAGTGCAATAGTGGTGAAAGCATGACGACAATGTTTTTTAAATTGCTCTACTAACCAGTTTTGCGCTTTACCTTTATTGGTACTGCGATTTAAATGAATAAAACGCCCGCCTATTAACACTTCATAACCAAGCGGTTTTATTGCTTCTAAAAAGTCAAGTAGCTGTTGCTCTGTGCCTTGCCAAAAAAGCGGATCTGAATATTCACGAATACGGGCAAGTTCGCTTTGTGCTAGGCTCAAGTCTGTTATCTGACTGACTTCTTGCGCTGATAATTGACTGAACAAACGGTAATAAGCACTAAACTCGCTACCGTATTCAAGTAATTCACTGTACAACTGTTTATTGGTTGGCGACAGCGCATAACGCCAGTGTTCATCCAGCTCTTCGCAGCCAATTGGTTTTAATGAAAAATAATTTTTTGGAATATATACAGCCCCGCCATTTTCAATAATAAACGGCTGGTTTAACCCAAGTGATTTTTGCAGTGCGATTACCTCTGCAAACGTTTTGCTGGTATTGAATACTACAGCAATACCTGCGTGGCTCAATTGGCTTAAAAACGGAGCAATCTCAGTACATTGGTAATCGTTATGATCAAGTAACGTACCGTCTAAATCAGTGAAAATAAGTGGCATTGCAACATCATCAGCGCGAAGCTTCATGGCACTAATATCACGTACTTTATCTAGGCTCAGTAATGCATCGACTTGCTCTGGTAACTGAGTTAAATTTTCTCGCGTAATACGTTCAAAATGAGAAATAAATCGCACTAATTGTTGCTCATCGAACGTTCCTTGGCCTCGTCCTTTATGCGACAGTAATTTTTGCTCTTGCTCTAATCGCCACCCATATACGTCGGCAAATGACGGTGCTTTTAGCATCACGGTATAATCAATCATTGCAAAAATATCTTGGTATTCATTCGCTAAACAACTGTTTACACAGCGTCGCCAAATACCTTCAGGATCCTCGTATTGTTCTAATTGATTAACTGATTGATGTAATTGATAAGGTTGTTGCGCTATGCTACCAACACACCAACCTTCAAAAAAAATGATATCAACAGGCTGTTTATTAGTAGGCCATAACGCTTGCGTAACTGGATCATCGGTTTGTTTATCAAACTGTGGCAAAGGCACCCCTACTTCACCTGCAAGTAACGCGGTAAAAGTCTGCTGCATAAGTGCTGTATCATGGGTACCTGGCACACCACGCGTTGCAAATAACGGATGTACATCTTTACTTAATTGTTGACGATGCGCGTGGCTGTGATAAAAATCATCAATCGACATCGCAATACTATTAAACGCTGTATTACAGTTGATCCAAGTAACTAAAAAATCTGCTAATGTCGTTTTACCTGAGCCTTGGCAACCATTGATTGCCACCAGCATTGGACCATCAGTTGGTTTGCTGTGGAGAATATCTTCAGCGAGTGGGACGAAATACTGTTCACTCAAATACTGATATTTGAGTGGCAGCTGATGTTTTGCTAAAAATGGGGTGATATCCACAATATTTGTCTCTTGCATTAAACGCTCCTGATCAGTATGACACTGTTAATGAGGTAAATGCAGTTACTAGACCAGTTTTATAACTTTATATTTTTTAGTTAGTTAAAAAAATAGCGCATATTAAATGCGCTATTTTGGTGCAAATCATTAGCTGAATGTGCAAAATATTACGTTGGCTTATCAGCCTTTGGTAACACTAAATTAAGCACTATGCCTAAAATAGCGCATAGGCTCACGCCTTGTAAGCTAAATTCGTTGCCACCGATATGCATACCACCAATGCCACACACTAAAATGAGTGCCACAATACTGAGGTTACGTGGAGCCGTTAAGTCTTCTCCACTTTTCACTAACGAATTTAAACCCACCACAGCAATTGAGCCAAACAGCAAAATCATGATCCCCCCCATCACAGGTACTGGTATGGTTTGCAAACCAGCGCCCATTTTAGCCACAAACGCTAAAATAATGGCGATAATGGCAGTCCACATCATCACTTTAGGATTAAAGTTACGCGTAAGCATCACTGCACCGGTGACCTCTGAATAGGTGGTATTAGGTGGCCCGCCGAATATAGACGCTGCAGTAGTAGCTAATCCATCACCAAACAAGGTGCGATGTAAGCCCGGTTTTTTCAAATAGTCTTTATTGGTGACTTGGCTAATCGCCATCATATCGCCAATATGTTCAATAGCGGGGGCTATTGCCACCGGCACCATAAATAACACCGCTTGCCATTTAAACTCAGGCCAAGTAAAAGCTGGCATTGCAAACCACGGTGCATTAGTAACAGCATCAAATTGCACGATCCCTAAATATAGCGATAAACTGTAACCTGCGATGACTCCAGCTAAGATAGGGATCAGCTTAAATACACCTTTGCCCCATACCGCGAAAATTAGCGTCACTAACAACGAAAATGCCGCCACCCAAATGGCTTGCTCGTACGCAATCAACTGAATTGAACCATCGCCGCTTTTACCCATTGCCATATTAACTGCAACAGGTGCCAGTGCTAAACCAATTACCATGATCACCGGACCGACCACAACTGGTGGTAATATTTTATGCAGGGTAGCTACACCTTTTAATTTCACTAATAGACTTAACAACATATAAGCCCCGCCTGCAGCCATTAAGCCCCCCATTGTGGCAGGCACACCCCATAGCTGCACGCAGGCAATAATAGGGGCGATAAACGCAAATGATGAAGCTAAAAATATCGGCACCTGACCTTTAGTTACCAAATGGAACAGCAAGGTACCAATACCAGCCGTAAAAAGTGCCACATTTGGATCAAGCCCCGTTAATAAAGGAACTAACACCAAGGCACCAAAGGCGACAAATAACATTTGCGCCCCAGTTAAAATTGTTTTGATTGAAAAGGTAGAGTTATCCACTGTTAGACAGTACCAAAAATTTTATCGCCAGCATCACCAAGACCAGGAATTATATAGCCTTTCTCATTTAAGTGGCTGTCTAATGATGCGGTAAAAATCTCTACATCAGGATGAGCTGCAAGGGTTTTTTCAACCCCTTCAGGTGCGGCAACCAATACAATCACTTTAATTTCTTTACAACCCGCTTTTTTCAGCATATCGATAGTCGCAATCATCGAGCCCCCAGTTGCGAGCATTGGATCAATAACGAGGCTCAAGCGCTCATCAATTTTGCCTACTAACTTTTCAAAGTAAGGAATTGGTTCTAATGTTTCTTCATTACGTTGCAGGCCCACAACACTGACTTTTGCAGCAGGCAGTAACTGCATAACACCATCCATCATGCCAAGGCCAGCACGTAAAATTGGCACAACAGTAATTTTTTTACCTTTGATGTGTTCAACATCTAATTGATTACCATCCCAACTGGTAATTGTTACTTTTTCCAGTGGCAGGTTTTTAGTCGCTTCATAGGTTAATAATGTACCCACTTCAGACGAAAGCTCACGGAAACTCTTAGTACTAATGCCATATTCTCGCATAAGGCCAAGTTTATGTTGAACAAGTGGGTGGTTAATTACATGAATAGTCATAATAGCGCCTAAAAGAAAAATAAATTGCGCTTATTTTAGCTTAAAAAATTCCATCAGACTTTAAAAAAGCATGATCAGTGCAATAAAAAAATTATTTTATGTTCCTAATACAGCGCTTTATCTCATTTAATCCGATAATTGTCATTTTCAACGCAACTACACTATAATAATAGCTATGAATAATTTGCTCACATAGGTTTTATGTCAAAGTTTGTTATTGGGCTCTTGATTGGTATTTTAGCAATAATGCCTTCATTAGCGATGGCTAAAAAACCATTAAAGGTGCAAATGATGACCGACTTTGCATCACAGGAAAATGATGATCCATTTAACATAGCCACTCAATTTTTGCTCGATATTGAAAAGCAGCTCAATGGTGCAATCGCGTTAAACTTTATCACAGCGAGTAGATTAAGGGAGTGGCAACAATTGCATGCAATGAAAGATGTGTGTTTGTACAATAAAGTCAAAACACCTGATCGCCTTGAAAATGCATTATTTAGTACCTCCCCAATTATGGCTTTTCCGGCCAACCGCTTAGTGGTGTATAATCATCCAGAATTGCCTGAAAATATTAGTTTAAATGATGCGGTAAATAAATATAATCTCACCATCGGCATTGCTTCAGGGCGTTCATATGGTCACGAAATAGATAATTATATTACCAAGCATCCTAAATCATTTATGAGCTTAGGCGGCACAACAGGTGCTTATCGCCTTAGTCAAATGCTATTTCAAAATAAGTTCGATGCCGTTATTGAATACAGATCGGTGTTTACTTCTCGTCACGGTACAGATCCAAGCACAGAAAATATCCGCTATCTCAGCCTAGACGACACGAATCAAACAGTGTTTGGCTATATTGCATGCTCGCAGTCAGAACAAGGAAAGCAAGTGATTGCATTATTTGATCAAGCATTACAAACGCCTGAAATCCAGAAAATAATCATTAGTAGTCACACACAAATATTTGCACCGCCGGAGCAGGCGCTGATATTACACGCATTACAAGATGCTTTTAACGTAGCAATACCTGCACGCTGATTTAGTTGTTTAAAATTTGCTCCATCACCCAACTAGTATGTGCGGCCGAATGACCTGTTGACGGATGTGTAATATTTTCAAATAATGACGAGGCCATATTTTGCACATGATATTGTTGAACATGAGGCGGGTTTTCAATGCTCAGTTGTTGCTGACCACTTTCGTTAATAACCGTAATTGCTTGCTCATCAAATACGCTAAAGCTGATCTCGCCCTTTTCACCGTATAAAGTAACAACATCAAAACGAGAAAAACCACCAAAGTTCCAACTTCCTGAGCCGGTAATACCGTTTTTATGCTGCCAACACGCAGTGATTGCATCAAAAGCGCCATATAAGTTTTGCTGGTTTGTCGCCAGTCCTTTCACTTGTTCATAATCACCAAATAAGTAACCAAATAAATCGAGACCATGGCTGGCTAAATCATCAAAATAACCTCCTGGTGCGATAGTTTTATCGGTACGCCAATTGTAAACACCTGATCTATCTTGCTCGCTGGAGGCTTTACTTAAGTGCCAATTAATATGTCGCACCTGGCCGATTTCGCCCGTGTCAATCAGGCTTTTTACTTTATTAAAGCGCGGTAAAGAACGTCGATAATACGCGACGAACAAGGGAACATTTTTACTGCTGAAAGCTTCAAGAATAACTTCACTGTGAGCCAATGTAGGCGCCAGTGGTTTTTCAATACAACATGGTTTGCCCGCAGCAGCAACTTTTAGCGCAAGCTCCATATGGCTATCTGGAGGCGTTGCGATATACACGGCATCAATATCAGAACTTACGATCAATTCATCGGCCGTTTTAAATACCATAGGCACGTTATGGCGTTTTGCGTAATCTTCAGCGAGTGCGGTATCTCGTCGAGTAACGCCTTGCAACACAAAACCTTTCGTATTTTTATACGCAGGGCCACTTTTCACCTCGGTTACAGCGCCACAGCCAATCATTCCCCAACGGATCTGTTTCGTCATTCTACGTTACCCCAAAATTTGTTTTTGTAATTTGATATTGCATATAAGCATTAATTTTTACGTGTTCTGGACTCCAGCCCATTAAAAATCGGTAAAAGTCAGCCCATACAACTGGCCATAAGGTTTGCCATTCGTTAATAGCAGCATGGCTATATGCGCTTTTATCAAATATGTGCATGGCGTTGGCAAAATATTTAAAGTAATCGGCTAAGTAATCATCAGCTCTTTGTTGTAATTGCTGTTCATTTAAACAACTACCCAAAAAGTACATAACGTCAATAACACCTACTCCAGCGCCAACATATTGAAAGTCATATCCTAAAACTTCCATAGTCGAACTATTAACAGCGAAGTTCGCAAGTTTTGCATCACCATGAATAAGCGTTTGATACTGACATGCCCGAATAGTTTGATCGATGCTGTGTGCTTGTTGCTTGATAGCACAATCTGCCATTTTTTCATACTCGTCTGGCCGAGTGGCTAAATGCCAATAACTCCCCTGCGGCCATAAGCCATCAGCTTTGACTTGAAAATGAAAAGCATGAAAATACGCCAACCACTTAATAATGGCTGTAACATGTGTATGGATTGGTTTTGCGTTTACAAAGCCACACTCTGTAAAATCAGCAAACACTAAGACTTTGTGCTGCTCATGTTCTATGGCATTAAAACACCTTAAAGCACCTGCTCTAGATGGTAATCGCGTCGCATAATGCTGATACCAATAAAATTCGACTTCATAAGAGTGACGCTTTCGGTTAATTGCAAACTCAGTTTGCGAAATTCGCGGATGATTTATGTGATCGGGCACACTAATCGCTTTAATGACGCAGGCTTTACCGTCTAAACGACAACGCACTATTTCACCACAGCCACTCCATAAAGCAGTGATTGTTTCAGTGATTTTAATATTTTTATAATGAAGACCAATTAATGGCAGACAAAAAGACATACGCACCAATATTCATAAAACACCTAGTATGACATAAACATTTTAAGATTAAAGCGCTTACAGGCAACACAGCTCACTACTTAACTACATGTTAGCAATCATTATCTTTTGCCAGCTTACTATTTCAACATAATGTAAACCAATGCATTGATTGAAACGTATCAATCTGCACCAGTTATTAAACGAGTAATATATGTTTTCATTCTTTAAGAAAGACCCAACTAAAAAGTTACATAAGCAGCTTTCTATAAAACTAGAACAAGCAATGCATGCCCAACGTAATGGCGATATACGCAAATACTCAGAACTTTCCTTTGAAGCAGATCAAATAGACAAACAAATAATAGAGATAGAAAAACAAAACAAGTAAATATAATATTTAGCCTGCAGTCTAAAATTATTAAATGGGGCTTTTTATTGAGCCCCGTGAATCGTGGTTGAGTCAATTCATACAAATCAGCCCTTTACACAAACTCATCCACACTATTTCAACTACTTATCCTGACACCTAATGGTGCTGGGCTAGATTAAATGGAATGCACGCAAAGAAAATCCAAGCGCTTGGTAGTTATGGAATTTTATTTACATCGCGAGAAAAGTTGAGACACAGAGCAGCTCCTGCGTCATTATGACTTATTAACCATCTAAACAGCAGCGCATTATTTTACCTCAACCACTCCAAAGCGCCGTGACTTTTCCTATAATTTTGATATTTTGATAACGAAGACTAATTAAAAGTAGATAAAAAGACATACACACTAACGTTCATTTAACCAGCACCTAGTATGGCATAAACATTTTAAGATTAGAGCATCAAGAGCTTAGCTGACTCTATATATCAAAAATGTTAGCCATGATAGCGACGAATAGCCCAATATAAACGCTAGAAAGTATTTAAATTTCTACTGAGATGAGTAAAAACCGGAGGTATCGTAATACCTCCTATTTTAAAAGGTGTTGTTACTTAATAAAGTTATCTCGGATTAATGAAATCACTTCATCTGAGCGACCATTAAGAACGGCTTTTACTCCAAATAAGGCAGTAGAAGCAACTTGGTTAGCCTCTATTTTAGGAGGCATTACTAATTCCATGCGATTAACTTTAACTTCTAATAATGCAGGTCCTTTATGATCTAACCAAGCTTGCATCGTATCTGGGAGTCGCTCTGGAGTATCGACTTGCCACCCCTGCAGACCAATTTGTTCAGCTAATGAAGCAAAATTTGGGTTATGCAGACTCGTATAGTTATCTAGTAGACCTTCAACCCGTTGTTCCATTTCAACAAATCCAAGGGATTCGTTATTGAAAACCAATAATTTCACTGGGATTTGCTCTTGTACTAGTGTCAGCAAATCCCCCATTAACATTGTTAAACCACCATCACCACACATCGCAATCACTTGCCGATGTGGGTATGCATTTGCAATACCTAGCGCTTGGGGATACGCATTTGCCACTGTTCCATGCAGTAGGCTTGTTAAGAATCGACGCTCGCCTGTAGCCTCTAAATGGCGTAGTAACCAGACCATCGGACTCCCACCATCAGCGGTAAATATGGCATTTCTATCGGCTTTATCACTGAGTAATTGCGTTAGATACTGAGGGTGAATGAGCTCACTCTCATGCCTTGCTTTTCCTGCATACTCTTTTTTGTCCTTGTGCCACTGCTCTAGTGCATTATTTAGATGAGAATCATCAGAGCGCTGTTCAAGTAAAGGCAGTAATGCCTCAATTGTATTGGCTACATCACCCACCAACCCCAAATCGATAGGTGTACGTCTTCCTAAATGTTTCGCCTGTGTATCAACTTGAACAATTTGTGCATTTTTCGGATAAAACTGGGTATAGGCGAAGTCAGAGCCTAAACATAGCAATAGATCACAGTCATCCATTGCTTGCATGCCAGCCAAATTACCTAGTATACCTGTCATACCTACATTAAACGGATTATTAGGTTCAACAAACTCTTTTGAACGAGAGCTGTGTGCAATAGGTGCTTTTATTTTATCAGCAAGCGCAACTAGTTGGTCATGTGATTCACGTGCGCCAATCCCCGCATAAATCGTGATCCGCTTTGCACTATGGATCATACCCGCCAAGGTGTTTAAATCTGCGTCATTTGGACGAATTAACGGCTGTGGTTGGTGTACCGACCAAGCGATATCATCTTCAATTTTATTTTTAAATATATCGCCATTCACTACAACCACCGCGACACCTTGATGAGTTAACGCAGCTTGGGCCGCTTGGGCAACGATCCGTCTTGCTTGACTAGGATGATTAATACGCTGGCAAAAAACGGAGCACTGATCGTATATCTTAGTTTGGTCTAATTCCTGTGGAAACCCCATGCCTTCTTCAGAGCTATCTACATTTGAAGCAATGAGTACAACTGGCGATCCGTTACGATGGCTTTCAAAAATACCATTAACAAAATGCAAGCTTCCAGGACCACAGGTGCCGGCACACACAGCTAATTGCCTAGTCATATATGCTTCACCGCCAGCAGCGAATGCCCCCACTTCTTCATGTCGAACATTGATCCACTCTAGAGACGTTTTACTGATTGCATTAGTAAAGTGGTTAATTGTATCACCCACAATACCATAACAACGTTTTGCACCCGCTTTTATTAGCGTGTCAGCAATTACTTCGGAAACTGTAATACTCATTAATAATGCCCTCTATTATGTGCTGATAAAGTTTTTCCCATCGCTTGTGTTATGTCTTTAATGGGTTTGAATGTATCCGGTGAAGCCGCCTCCCACCAATCGCCATAGGCTGTATCTTTAGGTGCGTCAAGCAAGCTATTTGCAGGCAAAAGCGGGTGAATATCAATAATCGACTTAGATTGAGCAGCGTTAACACGGGTAATAATTTGATGCGGGTTAAGCTCGCTTGGGTGAATAACACCACTTGAGCCTACAATTTCAGCCAGTGCTGAGAGAGTTTTGGCATGAAAGCGAGCAGCCCGTTAAGATTGTATATCAATATCTAAGGAGCGTTGACGTTGCGGATCTTGTGTTGCAATGCCTGTAGGACAAGTTCCCTTGTCACAACGCCGCGCCTGAACGCAACCAATCGAAAACATAAATGCACGCGCCGCATTACACTAGTCAGCTCCTAAAGGAATGTGCTTTGCCATTCCCATACCATTATAAATTTTACCGCTGGCACCTAACTTAATATGTTTTCTGAGCCCTGTGCCCACTAACATATTTTGCATCATTACGAGACCATCTTCTAAAGGCATACCAACCCAATCAGACAGTTCACTAGGAGCTGCCCCGGTGCCGCCTTCGGCACCATCTACAACGATAAAATCAGGATAAATCCCTGTACTTAACATTGCTTTGCCTAATGCCATCACTTCATGAGGCATGCCAACACAGAGCTTCAGACCTACGGGTTTATTGCCTGATAACTGACGCATATTTTGCGCAAATTCCAGAAGCTCAATCGGGGTTGAAAATGCAGAATGCCCTGAGGGAGACAAGCAATCTTGATGAATAGGCACTTGTCGCGCGTTGGCTATTTCTTGGGTTACTTTAGAGCCTGGCAACATGCTACCATGACCCGGCTTTGCACCTTGGCTTAGCTTAATTTCAGTCATTTTTACTTGTTCGATTTGCGCTTGGTCAGCAAATTGCTTGGGATCAAAACGATCATGTTTATCACGACAACCAAAATAGCCAGTGCCGAGTTCCCATACAATATCGCCACCGTGTTTTTTATGATATTTGCTAAGCCCTCCTTCACCGGTGTCATGATAAAATCCACCAATTGAAGCGCCCTTATTTAAAGCCTCTATCGCTCGCCCAGATAAAGCACCGAAGCTCATGGCCGAAATATTTAATAAAGATGCATTATAGGGTTGGCTAGACTGCTCATTACCAATCGTGACACGTGGTTTTTTATCAGGCTCTGCGCTTGGTGCCATTGAGTGGCACACCCATGTATAACCATCTTCACGGACATTTCGCTCAGTGCCCAGCGGCTGTGTGTCACTTTTACCCTGAGCCCGATTATAAATAAGATTACGCGCAGCAAAACTATATGGCGTCCCTTCTAAATCATCTTCTACAATGTATTGACGCAAAAATGGACGCAAATCATAAAAAATATGGCGCACCCATGCAATTACAGGGTAATTTCTCAAAAGTGTATTACTCTTTTGAAAGCGGTCTCTAACGCCAAGAAAGGATAAAAGTGCAAGTATAATAATTAAACTGAGTGTCCAATAATTATATGAGTCAAAAATGATTAGAAACAAGGCTGTTATCGCCGCGCAAATAGGTAGAAAAGATCGTAGTACTAAATGAAAAAAAGACATGACTTGCTTCATGAGACTATAATCCTTTGTCTATTTTAATGAAAACAGCAAACACACTATTCCTAGGTGCGAGTGCAGCTTACTTAGTAAATAACTTATTTTTACCCTATCATTTACCTTCTGAACACCACCTTAAATAATCAACAAAAAATTTTATCTTACTCGTTTGGCGAGTTTACATATAAAGATTAATCAATAAATCTTATCGCAAAGCGACATGAATAAACTCTGTAGATAGATGTTGGCGATATTGTAAACATGTATGCTAGGATCTGAAGGTACTAAAAAATAGTCGGCTTTGATTTACTTTCATTCGCAAGTTTATGGCTTTTTGCATTACATTGGTGTTTGGCAACAATGACATTGCCCACTCACTTTAAGTACAAAAAGTGATTAGATCTAATCAAGTAAACTACCTAAGAAGGAATAGCTTACCCGCTTTAACTTGCGGGGTAAGCTATGATAAATAGAGAGTGGTTAAAACTGATACCTTACTGAAGCTTCAATATTACGTGGTGCGCCAAAGAAGCCTTGGTTATAAAAATCAATACTGGAGTAATATTTTTTATCAAACACGTTATTGATATTCATTTGGCCGCTAAACTGATCTGTAAACTTGTAACGCGCCATCATATTAACCAGCCAATAACTTGCTTGCTCTGCACGGTGAGCATTATTAGGACCTACATTTTCATTGTAGATTTCATTTTGCCAATGTGCATTAACACCAAATTTAAACGCTTCATTATAATCATACATTCCAGAGAGCTTAACTAAGTGTTCAGGGTTATGGGTTGCAAAATCATCACCATTTTCATCTTCAGATTTAGTGTGTGCATAACTGAAATTAGCGTTAAATGAATCAGTTACTTGCCCCGAAATTTCCACTTCAAAACCTTTACTCTGCGTACCTTTTTTTCCGATAGATGGAAAGCTACCATCAGGCAATGGTTCAGTGAATGAAGGGTCTAGTACTGCTACATTATCTTTTTCGACCTTAAATACGGCAGCGGTAACAAGTAATCGTTCATCAAGCCAAGTACTTTTTACGCCTGCCTCTAAGTTGCTACCCTCTACAGGATCAAGGCGTTGGTCATTTTTATCTTTTGCATTTTGTGGCTGGAATATTTCTGTATAGCTTGTATAAACTGATACGGCAGATACAGGTGAGAACACTAGCCCCGCATAAGGAGTGTTAATGCCCGTTTGTTTGTAATTATCAGCACTGTCTACCTCATTTTCATAATCATAGCGACTAAAGCGGTTACCTAGAACAAGGGTAAGTTTATCCGTTACACTCAGTTGTGTTGCAATATAAGCACCAACCTGCTGTTCGTTATTTTTTCCGGTAATAGCTGCATTTGCATAAGTAGGTTCAGATACACTGCCATCCCACTCTAAAAAGTTACCAACGGGATCACCACTAATAGCATAAAATGAATCAGAAGTGACATGCTGATCACTTAAGTTAGCCCCAACAATCAAGCGATGCTCTCGAGAAAACAACTCAAAAGGACCATCTGCGTATATGCGCGCACTATCCAAAGTACGATCACTTTGATAAATCATTGACGAACCACTCATACCAAGCCCAGTGTCTCGATCAGGATGCCCGCTTAAGTATAATAGTTTGCCATCCATTTTATCATCTCGGCGCTCATATTCAGCTCTCAACTGCCACCCATTTGTAAAGCTATGCGCTAAATTAACAAAGGCACTGGTATTATCGCGATCCCAATAGGTCCAGTTTGCTGCCGTTGTACTTGATATAGCTAAATCATCAGCAGAGGAGCCATCAGCATAAAATAAAGGCAATGCTCCCCATGTAGAGCCTTTAGGCCTACGTTTCGCATGCTCTATTCCGATGTTCATCTCAGTATTCGCGCCTAAATCAAAACCCACGGTTGTATAAAGTTGAAGATTATCTTTTTCAGCTAAATCAACATGGCTTTCACCTTGATCAATACTCGCAGCTACACGGCCACGAATACTGCCATCGCTATTGAGTGGCGTGTTAAAATCACCTTCAAGTCTAACATTTTGCCATGAACCAACTTTCGCAGTAACGTAACCTTGTTGTTCAAAACCTGCTTTTTTACGGATCAAATTGATTGCCGCTGAAGGTTCACCTGCTCCAGAGAGTAAGCCAGTGGCGCCTCTAACTACTTCCACACGCTCAAAAAGAATGGAATCTGATACTGCTTCTGAAAAAAAGCTATTGTAAAAAACCGGTAAGCCATCATACTGAAAATTGGTAACGGGATTACCACGTGCGCTAAAGAAAAAACGGCTGGTTTCTGCTTTTTGAACATTGATCCCCGCAGCCATTCCCACGACATCTGCAACATTATCTAGTGCAAAGTCTTGAATTGCTTGCGCATCAATTACAGAGATAGACTGAGGAGTTTGTTGCACTGAAAGCATTAAGCCTGTAGCGCTGGTATTATATTCTAACCGTTGCCCTAGCACAGAGATTTTTTCGATATTTGCTTCTTCTGTGCCTTGCTCATTTGCAAAAGCTACACTCGACATTGCTAATGTAACTGCCATAGAGATGTAAGAAATAGTTGGATTAAACATGGACCCTCAAGTCAAATAAAAACAATTTGCACTTAGATTAACGTTTTTTAACAACAAATACAATCATAAAGTTTTACAACCTATAGACTTACAATTGAATAACATATTACTGTGCCGGCGGAATAACACTTGTCTTATTAACGAATAAATATGGATTCTAAGTTTTTTTAGCACAAAAAAAGCGCCTATACTGCAGGCGCTTACATTGTTGAATTAAAAAATATTACTGATTAACAACACTTTTCAGTGGGTTTATCGGTTTTGCATTTTCGTCTAATAAGTTCATATCAAAATCAAACTCATCAACACGAATTGCGCGTTCACGTTTTTTGTTGTAATCAATCAGTTTAGCGTATTCTTCTTCAGTGATTACATTTGCTACAAGTGCATTATCAAGAGTAAGTGCAAAACGAATACCTGGTTTGATTGTTTTAGCACGCAAGGCTTTTTTCACTTTTGCGAGTAAATCTAAACAGCCCATTTTCGCTTTATACGCTTGCTCGTTAATGTAATGTCCATCACCTTCAATAGGTTTAACTAAGTGTGTGATTTGCTTTTTAAATGCCGTGTCAAGTTGCGCTTGTGTAGCTAATTCGCGAATTAAGTCATCGCTAATTTTTGGCATTTTAGTCGAATAGTTCATGGTAATAAAACGCATAAACTTACGTGTGCCACTTGCAGGGAAGTTGTCTAAAAACTTATGCAATGCTTGTTCGGCGCTTTGTAATGCAAAACGTGTTGCGTAGTGGAAATATGGCGCTGCTTGCTCGCGTTCACTGCTTGCCACTTTTTGCTCATAATATTTAATTGATGCCATTGCCGCATATAAGAAGCTCATTACATCGCCTAAACGGGCTGATAGCATTTCCGCTTGTTTAAGTTTTCCGCCGAGTACCAGTAACGAAAAATCTGCATATACTGCTAATTTAGCTGATAATTTATGAGCTGCTTTTTCATATTCACGTACTTCTGGAAGTGGTGAATTAGCACCGGCAGTAAACGGTAATACGCCTAAACGAAATGCACGTAAACTGTTTGCTACGCTATAACCGACTGTTTTGCGTAGAATGCTGTTAAATTCTTTATCTGCGTTTTTATCTTCGCTGTGGATTGATTCAACCATCGATTGTAAATATGGGTGACAACGCATTACACCTTGACCAAAGATCATCAAGTTACGGGTAAGAATATTAGCGCCTTCAACCGTGATGGCAATTGGCTGCGCAACATAGCCGCTTGCTAACGTATTTTGCGGGCCGTTCTGAATTGCTTTACCAGCTTGAATATCCATTGCTGAGTCAAGCACGTCGCGACCAATTTCAGTCATGTGATATTTTGCAATTGCAGTCACAACCGATGGCTTTAAGCCCATGCCTAAACCTTCGGTTGTAAGTACACGCATTGCTTCTTGTAGGTATGTTTTACCAGCAATATCAGCGAGTTTTTCTTGAATACCTTCAAACTGACCGATTGCTAAGCCAAATTGCTCACGTACCGCAGCATATTCAGACGCACCTTTAAATGCTACCTGAGATGAACTAACACCTAATGCAGGTAATGAAATACCACGGCCAGCACCTAAACAGCTAACCAACATTTGCCAGCCTCGGCCGATGTTCTTTTGCCCACCAATAATGAAGTCCATTGGTACAAATACTTTGTTGCCACGCGTAGTACCGTTGTAAAAACGAATCCCCATTGGATCATGGCGATTACCAAGTTCAACACCTGGGTGCTCTTTTGGAATAAGTGCACACGTAATACCGAGGTTTTCTTTACCACCTAGCAAGCCATTTGGATCAACCACTTTAAATGCTAAACCAAGTACGGTGGCAATTGGCGCAAGGGTGATATAACGCTTGTCCCAAGTGATCTCAAGACCAAGTACTTCTTCGCCGTTATACATGCCTTTAGTCACAGTACCTAAATCTGGAATGCCACCGGCATCAGAACCAGCCTCTGGGCTTGTGAGTGCAAAACATGGAATGTCACGGCCATTGGCTAGGCGTGGTAAATAATGTGCTTGCTGCTCTTTAGTACCAAAGTGCAGTAGTAACTCACCAGGGCCTAACGAGTTAGGAACCATAACGGTTACTGCAACAGCAGAACTTTTAGTGGCGATTGTGCCAACGATAGTTGAGTTTGCGTAAGGGCTAAACTCTAAACCACCGAATGATTTAGGAATGATCAGTGAAAAGAAACGTTCCTTTTTCAGAAAATCTAAAATGTATTCAGGTAAATGAATGCCATTTTGAATTTCTGTATCGTCGATCATACCCAATAGCTCTTGTAATGGGCCGTCGATAAATGCTTGTTCATCTGCGCTCAATACAGCAGCAGGGACTGCGCGAAGTGCGTTGAAGTCAGGCTTACCTTGGTAAATAGAGCCTTCTAACCACACATCACCCGCATCAAGGGCTTCTTGTTCAGTGATAGAAATACTTGGTAATACTTTTTTTAATTTTGTACGTAAACTCATAATCAACTCATCCGACCAGACAATAATACCTACATTACGTCATAAAAAATGGTTTAGATCAATTACTCTAAGCAATTTTTTAACAGTTTTTTCAATTTATTTATTTTTAGGCTATCTAAGCCATTGAATAAAAAGAGCTAACACTTGTACGCTGAAAAGTATTTAGTTGATTTTTTTTTACTAAAAAACGCTAAAATAATTAAACCTCAATAACAATAGAAAAAAATGAGGGAAAATAAACATATGTTAAAGTTTGTGCAAGGTATTACTGTTAGCTTATCGACTGTTAACTAACACTGTAAATCACCACTAAAAGTCAGCTAATTTGCCATTACACAGTTTTATTAATGTATTGGGATCAAGTGCAATTTCAAGGCCGCGTTTACCAGCGCTTACATAAATAATATCAAACTGCTTTGCGCTACTATGAAGGTAAGTTGCTAAGCGTTTTTTTTGCCCTAATGGACTTACGCCACCAAGAATATATCCGGTGCTAT
The DNA here is from genome assembly GCF_014163545.1 of Pseudoalteromonas sp. SR45-6. NCBI lineage: Bacteria > Pseudomonadati > Pseudomonadota > Gammaproteobacteria > Alteromonadales > Pseudoalteromonadaceae > Pseudoalteromonas > Pseudoalteromonas sp. SR45-6. Next base: position 37,302 of record NZ_JACJDM010000024.1, on the reverse strand, counting down.
TTTCTACCTTTTGTGCAGCGGCCATATGTACTTTTTTAACACCACATGCTTTTGCTAAGAGCTTTAAGTTAACTTGTTGACTCACAGGCGTAATTGCCACTACTAACTGCAATTCATTGGTTTCAAATACTAAGGTTTTGAAAACCTGCTCAGCGGCTAGATTTAACTTTTCAACAGCTTCTAAACCAAAGCTATGTGTACTTGAGTTATGCTCATAACTGAGCAGCTCAAAAGTGGCCTTGTGTTTTTTTAATAATTGTGTGGCTGGCGTCATGACTAACTCCATTGAATTGTTAACTGCTTTAAAATTAACAAAAAAAAGAGTACCAAGGTACTCTTTTTTAAACTATATATACTGGCTAAATAATATTAACAACAGGGATTAAACGACTCTTTGCAGCCATTTTATTACCATAAATACGCATAGAGCTTATTGCCAATGCAATAACGACAGCGCACCCGAGTAACCAAAATGCCGAAAACATCGGAGATTGCTTAAAGTTACCCACTTGATACACCACAGAGGCTGTGATGTAAGCAAGCCCTGTTGACCAAATTGCAACAAATAGCATCCATTTCATTCCAGCTTCTCGGTACATAGCGCCCATCACCGCCACACACGGTGTATAAAGCAATACAAAAACTAAGTAACTGAATGCAGCAAGTTGACTGCTAAATAGGTTTTCCATGGTTGCGAAGGTCGATACATTCACTTCTTGATCAATGGCCGCACTACTTTGATCGCTCACATTAGTGACATTTAAACCCAGTGGATCGAGTAAATTACCAAATACGTCTATTAGGTTTGCAGGAATACTCGCGAATGCTTCAGCCACTTTATCGATGACATTAACTGGCTCTTCATTCACAGCCGCTACGCCATCTAAATTTGAATATAAACTATCTAAAGTGCCAACTACTGCCTCTTTAGCAAATACGCCAGTAAAAATACCGACAGTTGCAGGCCAATTATCTTGCTCTACCCCGATAGGAGCAAACACCGGTGTTGCAATTTTTGAAATTTCACTGAGCATCGATTTATCTGTGTTGTCATTGCCAAAAGTAAAATCAGTACCTATGGAGCTTAATATTTTTAAAATAACAAACACCACAATTATAGTTTTACCGGCGCGCATACAAAAGCTTTTTAAGCGCTCCCATGCTTTGTAAAGTACGCCTTTTGCCGTTGGCATATGATACGCAGGTAATTCGAGAATAAACGGGGTAAGCGTTGGACTAAACAAGGTATTTTTAAGTACCAAACCGGTTAATACCGCCATAACAATACCTAAAATATACAGTGCAAATACTAAGTTTTGGCCATTAGTGGTAAAAAAGGCAGCGACAAACAAGGCATACACACTTAAGCGCGCGCCACATGACATAAATGGTGACATGGCAATAGTCAGTAAGCGATCTTTATGGGTTTCTAAAGTACGAGTTGCCATTACTGATGGCACGTTACAGCCAAAGCCAACAATTAAAGGCACAAACGCTTTACCCGGTAAACCAATGGCGCGCATTAATCTATCCATGATAAAAGCAGCACGCGCCATATAACCTGAATCTTCAATAAAGGCTAAACAAAAGTATAAAAAGCCAATCACCGGGATAAAGGTGGCAACAAGCTGAATACCACCACCTATACCGTCCGCAAGCAATGCGCGTAGCCAATCAGGTGCGCCTAATGAAGTTAATATTTCACCAAAGCCATCGACTAAAATCGCACCTACAGCAATATCGAAAAAGTCTATAAATGCGCCGCCTACATTTACCGCAACAGTAAACATTAAATACATGATCCCTAAAAATATTGGGATCCCTAAAAAACGATTGATCACTACCGCATCTATTTTATCACTAATGGTTTCAGAGGCGATGCCTTTAGTATTTTGAGCAAGTTCAGCCAGTTGATGGGCAAACTCATAACGACCATTGGCAAAAAGCACATCAAGTTCATGGTGATCGGCAAACTGTTCAAATTCAGCTTTTGCCACTGCCAGTGTTTGTTTATCAGCATAGCCAAAACAGCTTTCATCTTGCTCTAATAACCGCAATGACAACCAATCAGTGTCGATGTTTTCTATCGGTTTATTATTGGCAGTAAAACTGGCTGCAATGTTGTTGGCCGCTTGCGTTATTTTTTGCTCATAACTAGGGATATGCATTGATACTTTTTTAAGTTTAAGCCCTTGTGCAATAAACTCTTTTAAACCAGTAATGTCTGTTTTATTATTTGCACTTAAGGCAATCACAGGGCATCCAAGTCGCTTTTCTAGCGCCTTTGGATCCGTTACTAAACCATTTCGTTTTGCCACATCGACCATATTTAGCACGACGAGTAAAGGTACTTTCATCTCAAGCAGCTGAGCGGTGAGGTATAAATTGCGTTCAAGATTTGATGCATCAAGAATATTGATGATCAGTTGTGATTCACCACTGAGTGCATAATCACGCGCAATTTTTTCATCTAAAGGGGTTTGTGCATTTACATCTAAAGAATAAGTGCCGGGCAAATCAACCAAGTCGACAGTCTGATCAGCCACTTTAAATTGACCAATTTTCTTATCGATGGTCACCCCTGACCAGTTACCTACTTTCTGTTTGCTACCGGTTAAAGCGTTGAATAGTGTAGTTTTACCACAGTTTGGGTTACCTATTACGGCAATGTTTGGATTCATACTGCGAGTTCCAAATTAATTGATTTTGCCTCGGATTTACGAAGACTAAGAACGGTACCGCGAACTTTGACAATCATCGGATCGCCAAATGGAGAAAAGCGTAATACGTGGACAGGAGCGCCTGGCGTTAAACCCATTGCAAGTAATTTCTGGCGCAACAAACTCGCATTAGGATCGATGCTTACAACAGAGCCATGTTGGCCAATTACTAATTCGTCTAACGTTAACATGCCATCTCATTTCATTTAATACATCAATGGCGCTGATTTTACGCCGATTATTCAATCATGCAAGTGAGACTAATTATCATATCGATAAGTAATGCAAAATAAAGCAGCAATGGCATTTAATTACCCATATAGGTAGGGGCCGAAATTTCATTTGATAAGATAAAATAGCCGTTAAGTGACAGGTGATTAACGAGCCTAATCGCTCTGTAAAGGTAGCATTATGAATATGTATTACTGCGTGGTTGTCAACAAAGCGCTTATTTTTGTCAGATTAATAAGCTTTTGTTAGCCAATAAAAAATGGCGCTAATTAGCGCCATTTTGTAAGTAATGAGTGATTACTTAGTTAAATCATCAAAGAACTTTTTTACACCATCAAAAAAGCCTTTTTCTTTTGGACGGTTTTTAGAACCATCCTTACCCATGCTTTGCTCAAGCTCTTGCAATAACTCGCGTTGGCGTTCATTTAACTTAACGGGTGTTTCTATTACCACTTTACAGATCAAGTCACCAACTGCGCCACTACGGACAGACTTAACACCTTTACCGCGCATACGGAACATTTTGCCCGTTTGACTCTCAGCTGGGATCTTCAATTTAGCACGACCATCTAAAGTCGGTACTTCAATTTCGCCACCAAGAGCAGCCGTTGTAAACCCAATCGGCACTTCACAATATAGGTTATTACCATCACGCTCAAAGATACGGTGTTCACGTACCGATACCTGCACATACAAGTCACCAGCGGGTGCACCATGTACCCCTGCTTCACCTTCGCCAGATAAACGAATGCGGTCGCCAGTATCAACTCCGGCTGGGATTTTAACCGATAATGTTTTGGTTTTTTCCACACGGCCTTGACCATGACAGCTATTACATGGATCAGAAATTATCTGACCAGTGCCCTGACAGGTTGGACAGGTTTGTTGCACAGCAAAAAAACCTTGGCGCATTTGCACTTGGCCTGCACCATGACAAGTCGTACATGTTTTCGGTTTAGAACCCGCTTTTGCACCGCTGCCGTCACACGGCTCACAGCTCACCCACGTAGGTACTTTAATTTCTACTTCTTTACCACGAACCGCTTCTTCTAAGCTTAAGTCCATGTTGTAACGTAGGTCTGAACCTCGTTGCTGACGCGATTGACGACGGCCACCACCGCCTCCAAAAATATCACCGAACACGTCACCAAATACATCACCAAAGTCACCATGGCCGCCACCAAAGCCGCCATGACCACCACCGCCACCGCCTTGTTCAAACGCAGCATGGCCGTATTGATCATACATTTGACGTTTTTGACTGTCAGTGAGGATCTCGTAAGCTTCTTTTACTTCCTTGAATTTAGTTTCAAGTTCTTTATCGCCTGCGGTACGATCTGGATGATATTTCATCGCTAAGCGTTTATACGCTTTTTTTACGTCTCTTTCGCTGGCGTCTTTTGCCACTCCAAGGACTTCATAATAATCGCGTTTTGACATATCTATCACACTACTCTTTTCTTACTGCAGCATTGCTGCGGATAAATCGATAAATCGTATCGATTTATCATCTAATTTACATGCAAAAGGCGCGTCAAGCTTTAGCCCGCGCGCCTTAGTTGTTCATCCTAACTTAAATTGCGATATCAGTCATCGTGTTTTCAGTTAGGCGAAGCGCTAACAACAATTACTTGTCGTCTTTAACTTCTTCGAACTCAGCATCCACTACGTCGTCATCTTTCTTCGCAGATTGTTGCTGCTCGGCACCGGCGTCACCACCTTGTTGTGCTTTAGCTTGTGCAATTTCCATTAACTTTTGTGACTTTTCAGCAAGCGCTTGAGTTTTTGCTTCAATCTCGTCTTTTTTGTCACTCTTAATCGCAGCTTCAAGGTCAACAACAGCCGCTTCAATTGCGTCTTTGTCTTCGCTTGGCAGTGCATCACCCGCTTCTTCAATTTGCTTACGTGTACCGTGAACAAGTGCATCAGCTTGGTTACGTGCAGCTACTAACTCTTCAAACTTTTTATCGTCTTCTGCGTGTGCTTCGGCATCACGAACCATTTTTTCAACTTCTTCATCGCTTAAGCCTGAAGATGCTTGAATGGTGATTTTTTGCTCTTTACCTGTGTCTTTATCTTTTGCAGATACATGTAAGATACCATCAGCGTCCACATCAAAAGTAACTTCGATTTGTGGTGTACCACGTTGTGCTGGACGAATACCTTCTAGGTTAAATTGACCTAGTGATTTGTTGTCGCTAGCACGTTTACGCTCACCTTGTAAGACATGGATAGTTACTGCGGCTTGATTATCTTCAGCAGTTGAGAATGTTTGCGATTTCTTCGTTGGAATAGTCGTATTTTTCTCAATTAACGCAGTCATTACAGAGCCCATAGTCTCAATACCTAGAGATAATGGCGAAACGTCTAGTAATAGTACATCTTTCACATCACCAGCAAGTACACCACCTTGAATCGCTGCGCCCACGGCTACTGCTTCATCAGGGTTAACGTCTTTACGTGGCTCTTTTCCGAAGAAATCAGCAACTGTTTTTTGTACTAAAGGCATACGTGTTTGACCACCAACAAGGATGATGTCGTCAATGTCGCTTACTGATAAATCAGCATCAGCAAGGGCACGTTTTAATGGCTCTAGTGACTTCATTACTAAATCTTCAACTAGTGACTCAAGCTTAGCGCGTGTTAGTTTCACGTTCATGTGCTTAGGACCAGTTGCATCAGCAGTTACGTACGGAAGATTTACTTCTGTAGATTGTGCAGATGATAATTCAATTTTTGCTTTTTCAGCCGCTTCTTTAACACGTTGCATTGCAAGTGGATCAGTTTTTAAGTCTAAACCTTGATCTTTTTTGAATTCAGCAACTAAATAGTTGATTACGCGGTTATCGAAATCTTCACCACCTAAGTGAGTGTCGCCATTTGTAGCTAGTACTTCAAATGTGTGCTCACCTTCAACTTCATCAATTTCAATGATTGATAAATCGAAAGTACCACCACCTAAGTCATATACTGCAACAACGTTTTCGCCTTTGTTTTTGTCCATGCCATAAGCAAGGGCAGCAGCAGTTGGCTCATTGATGATACGTTTAACTTCAAGACCTGCAATACGCCCAGCATCTTTAGTAGCTTGACGTTGTGAATCATTAAAGTAAGCAGGTACTGTAATAACCGCTTCAGTTACTGCTTCACCTAAGAAGTCTTCAGCTGTTTTTTTCATTTTTTTCAAAACTTCAGCTGAAATTTGTGGTGCAGCGCGTTTTTCGCCGCCCGCTTCAACCCATGCATCACCATTATCTGCTTTGATAATTTTAAAAGGCATGATGCCGATATCACGTTGTACTTCTTCGTCTTCAAAGCGACGACCAATTAAACGCTTAATTGCAAATAATGTGTTTGTCGGGTTAGTAACCGCTTGACGTTTAGCAGATTGACCTACTAAAGTTTCACCGTCTTGCGTATAAGCTATAATAGACGGAGTGGTACGATCGCCTTCCGCGTTTTCAATAACACGTGCTTTGCCACCATCAAGTACTGCAACACAAGAGTTAGTAGTACCTAAGTCGATTCCGATAATTTTACCCATGAAATATCTCCAACTTCAAAATTCATTAATACGTTCGATGACTAGTAGATAGGGATGCCACAAACTTAATTCAACTGTAAAAATGAAAAAAAAGTGCTTTTTTGTAATTTATTTTGCAAATAACCCTAATTAATGTGTGGATTGACGTTTTTTGCATCATTAGGAGCCATTTCACAATCTGGTCTGATGAGTTTTTCTGTGTTATAAAATCACTAATAAATAAAAAATGTCTCAAAGGATCACTATGCATTTTGACCAACTACTACAGCAAGCGGCACTTATAGGTCAGCTTCCCCCTTCAGAGCAAACTTACGCAACAATGCAATTTCCTGCTAACTGGTGCCAAGGTCGAACTGCTTTTGGCGGTTTATCAGCCTCATTACTGTATCAGGCAATGCGTCAACAAATAGAACCAAGTCGTCGTTTGTTATCTATTAGTACAAATTTTGTAGGTCCTTTATTAGCAGATGCTGATTTTTCTCTTTCCGTCGAAATTTTACGGGAAGGAAAAAGTAGCACACAAGTACTGGCTAAAGCGCTGCAGAACGGCCAAGTAAGCGTGGTCGTACAAGCGTGTTTTGCAAAATCGCGAGATTCAGCTATTAAGGTACCAGTGACAAAAACAATGAGCCTAAAACCGGTTAATGAACGTTACACTTTACCATTTCAGTCAGGTGCCATGCCGGAATTCTTCCAACATGTCGCGCTTTGTCCTCAGCAAGGTGCAATGCCGTTTACAGCAGCCCAAACGTCGCATTTAGGCGGCTGGATGAAATTAAAACAGTCGCCAGCAGAACTAAGTGAGGCACATATTATTGCCTTAACGGATGCATGGCCGCCTACTTTATTACAAATGTTTAACCAACCAGCGCCCGCCAGTAGCATGTCGTGGTATTTAGAGTTTGTGAAAACACCGCAGTTGGCAGCCGACGAGTGGCTTGGATTTGAAGCAGTAACTCACCACTGTAAAGATGGTTATGGTTTAGAAGATGGCTGTATTTGGTCACAATCCGGTGAGTTGCTTGCGCTTACCCGCCAAACAGTAGCATTATTTGATTGAGTTTGGTTCTACAGCCTGAGCATAATCGCTGCCATCAAAGGCCATAATTTTACTGTACTGCCCATTTGCAATGATATGGGCAAGTCCCGTATCAAAAATCTCTTGTAGCACTTTACTATTAAAGTAGGCAGGGCGAGGTGCCTCAGGAAATATAGGGTGTATAGTAATAGGCTTAATTGGGTGCGATTCTTTATACTGCTGTAAATAATGTAAAAACACCCGTTTCTCTAGTACCACCACATCAACCCACTCTTTCATTAAATGATCCACCTGCGCCGCTTGGTATACAACTTCTTCATAGGAACTCAGTTTAGTTGTTAATGTTTTAAATGGTGGCGGCAAAAATTCGGTGGCATTTTGAAAGGCGACAACACTCTTACCCGATAAATCATACACAGTGTTAATTTTAAAATGATTTTTCTGCAGGCTCACCGCTACATTTTGATAAGCCAATAGACTTTGACTGGAAAAAATAGCAGGGCTCGTCACGCCCGCATAATTCATCGCAATATCGACCTGCATTTGTTCTAAGGACTGCCCTGCACGCTTATTAGACATGTAAACGATATCTAGGTTGGTTATACCTTGATCTTTAAACGCAGATTTTAAAATCTGCAACTGCAAGCCGGTATCATCCTCACTAAAGACGTAAGGAGGCAAAGAAGGGCTTACCGCAACGGTAATAATGTCGCTAGATTTTGGCGCAGCTAAACTCAATGCAAAAGTGCTATATAAAACAAAAAAAAACACTATAAAATACTTCATTCACCACCCACAGATAGATGCTTTTTAGCAACTGTAAAATTACATGACAACTTTCTTATTAGGCTAGCCTAGTTAAACCAATTTCGCATTTGTATTTAGCATATAATTGATGCAAACTTGATCTAAGATACTTCTAAGTGGTTATTAATTTGCAAACTGCCTGCCCTAATTGTGACTTGATTATTGATATCCCGCACATAGTTGCAAAACAAATGGCTGTCTGTCCACATTGTCACAGTAAACTATGCGCAGCAAATATAAATTATGACAGCCGTATTGTAGCACTCAGTATTAGTGCTTTACTCATGCTGCTAAGCAGTATGTTTTATCCCTTTATCTCATTTAGTAGTAATGGCATTACACAGACGATTACCTTGCCCGATGCCGCTCGTATTTTGTTTAATTACGACAGCGATTTATTAGGCATTTTTATTGATGTTAGTATTATTGGTTTACCAATGGCATTACTCACTATTTTGATCCCACTGCATTTAGGCTTGCTTAAAGTACTTCCACAAACGATTGCCAGACGCTTACTCAAATTCACCTTAGCGCTGGAACCATGGATCATGTCAGAAATATTTTTAATCGGCGTATTGGTCAGCATGGTAAAAATAATGTCGCTAGCGGAAGTCAGCTTTGGCGTTAGTTTTTGGGCCTATGCCGCGTTTGTACTCTTCTATATTGGCTCATTAGCACACTTAAATCGTGCTCGATTATGGGATCAAGTACAGCCTCAGGCTGAAATTGCAGCCGCAAAACTTTCTTATCGTGCCATAGATAGTAACATTCGAGCCTGTCATGTCTGCCATCAACTAAGCGATAGCGAATACTGTTCTCGCTGTAATAGCAAAACCCATATCAGAAACCCCCACAGCGTACAAAAAGCAACGGCATGGTTAATAACTTCAATTGCCTGTTATATTCCGGCAAATTTATTGCCAATAATGTACACCACTAGTTTGGGGGATGAATCCCCCTCAACATTAATTGGTGGGGTAATAACACTGTGGCAAGCTGGCTCATACCCTATTGCATTAATCATTTTTTTAGCGAGTGTAGTAGTACCATTAGCTAAAGCGCTCATTTTAACATTTTTATGCTTTTTGGTTAGCAAACCCGCTAACGGCCAAACAAAGGGCTATACTAAAGTTTATCAATTAACTGAGTTTATTGGTAAATGGTCCATGATCGATGTATTTGTTGTCGCAATTCTAGTAGCCTTAGTGCAACTTGGGAATTTAATGTCGGTAACACCAGGTTTAGGCACTGTATTTTTTACTATCATGGTGATTTGCCAAATGTTGGCAGCACACGCGTTTGATCCTCGGCTATTATGGGATTCGCCAAACAATGATAAAAAGACCATAAATTAGAGAAACAGCATGAGTGAAACGGCTAATATAAAAAAAGAACCTATTATTTCTGCGATTTGGATCATACCGGTTATAGCTTTGCTCGTTGGTGTGTGGATGCTTTACCAATACCAAGCTAATAAAGGCGCAACCATTTATATTTCAATGCCTCATGCTGAGGGTATCGTGGCAGGCAAGACTGAAATAAAAGTACGTAGTGTGAAAATCGGCCAAATTGATCACGTTCGCCTCTCTGATACTAAAAACAGTGTGATTGCTCGAGCTCAAATTGATAAACATTATGATGGCTTACTCACGGAAGACGCCAACATCTGGGTAGTAAAACCACGTATTGATGAAACGGGTATCAGCGGTATGAGCACGTTACTATCGGGTGTATATTTAGAATTTTCACCAGGTGAAAGTAGTAAAACAAAAGAGCATTTTAAATTACAAGAAGAGCCAGCGCTGATTGATAAAGATGTCAAAGGAGGTCGCTTTTCATTACTCAGCTATGATGCTGAGGTTATGGATGTCGGCACCGGTATATTTTTTAAGAATTATAAAATTGGTCAAGTTGAAACAGCGACATTTGATTGGAAGAATCAAGCGATGAAGTATGGTATTTTCATCAACGAACCTTATCAAAACCTGATCACCTTAAATTCTATTTTCTGGGTCAATACGGGTGTTGAAATTGATTTATCTGCCGATGGCATTAATGTAAAAACAGGTTCATTAAGCAGGTTATTAAAAGGAGGGATCTCGGTTGGTTTGCCTAAACAACAGTCACCGGGTAATTTAGCCCAAGAAGGCCATAGCTTTTCGCTTAGTAACAGCTACAAAGATGCTCTTGAGGAGCGTTTTTATAATTTTGACTATTACCTAATTGAGTTTGAACAGTCTATTCGAGGTTTACGTGCCGGAGCCCCGGTTGAATATCGTGGCATGCGCGTCGGTACTGTTGTTAAAGCACCTGCAAATGTGATGATCGATGGCAAACCCGCTCACTTTAGAACTGATAATACCGCTGTGCCAGTACTGATAAAAATAGAGTATGGCCGCATTTACCACGATAATGCCTCAGCCAAACAATTTTGGCAAAACAGTGTTGATGGTTGGATCAAAAATGGCATGCGCGCTTCTTTAAAACCAGGCAACTTACTCACCGGTGCTGTGTATGTCGATTTTGATATCTACCACGATGCCCCAGCTGCGAAGTTAGAAACACTGTCTCAATATCAAGTATTTCCAAGTGTTTCCAGTGGCATTACCGTATTAGCAGATCAAGTGTCTGACGTATTAAATAAGGTAAAAAACTTAAAAATTGAAGACAGCTTAGCGCAAATTGATTCCGCGTTTGCTGATTACCAAGCGCTGGCGAATGAAATGCGCACATTGTTAAGTAAACAAGATACCCAAGATTTACCCGGTGATATTAATCGTAATTTTGCTGAAATGACCAAGAGCATGCAGCAATTTGATGTCACCATGAAACAGTTTGAAAAAACCATGGCAAGTTACCAACAAGGTTCTTCATTTCATCAGCAGCTACAACAAACGCTATCAGAATTTAAGCGCTTGAGTGAAGAGTTGCAACCGCTTACTCGTGGTTTAAATGAGCAACCGAATATGTTTATTTTTGATAAATCATTGCCTAGTGATCCAACACCGAGGAAACAATAATGCGCACGCTTTTACGACCACAATTTCTTGCTGTAATCGGGGTGCTATTTTTATCTGGGTGTAGCCAATCGCTTAATGCACCGGTTGAATATTATCAGTTCGAACAAACCATAAAACCAATGCAGCGCAGTTCAACTGACACAATAGCTCAATTGCGCGTCACGACTGTCAGCCTGCGTGGAGCCTTGAATAACCGAGGTATCGCCATGAAACTAGACAACAACCAAGTTAATGCTGCAAATTATCATCTTTGGAGTGAAGCCCCAGATCAAATGCTCACCGCCAGCGCGCATCAAGCACTCTTTACCGCCCTTGATAACTGGATGGTAGTAAAAGGCTTACCGGTTATCACCGACAAAGATCAGCAAAGTTATTATGAATTAGAATATGAACTGCATCATTTTAATGGGGATAGTCATGGAAATGCCGATATTTCTGGATTATGGCGCCTGTATTATACGTCATTTGAAAAGGGCCGTTCATTAAAAGAAATTCATTACTTTAGTGAGGTGAGTCCGTTAATTGATGATGACTATGAAGGCCTTGTCGAAAGTTTAGAATTAAACTGGCACAACATTAATAAACAAGTCGCGACGACTCTCAGTTCGTTGAGTCACGAATAAACACCACCAAAGCAGTGCCATCATTATTGAGCACTGCTTTGCCTATATGCCCAAAACCCAATTTTTTTAATAACCCATGCGAAGCGGTGTTCTCTGCATCGGCAATTGCTGCAATTTGGTTAAACTTATCTTGGTAAACACTTAATAATTTTGCAGCCGCTTCATAGGCGTAGCCTTTACCGGTGTATTGCTCTAAAAATGCAAAACCTATATCTGGCACTGCTAATGCATCGCGTTGGAATAGCCCCAACATGCCCATAGCTGCACCGTGTTTATTTGCCACAATATATGGCCCAAAGCCCTGTTGTTGGTGACCATCAATAAATGTTTGCTGTATATATTGCTCAGCTTGTTGCTCAGTGTAAATGCCTTTATCAGCAATATAACGATAAAAGCTGGGCTGATTTAATAAGCTTAGGATAAATGGCACATCACTTAGCTGGCCATGGCGAAGAACTAAACGTTGTGTATGCATATTTCGTTTTCCAGTGAATGACAGCGAGCGTTCAGGGCAAATTAAAATGCGGCGCTATCAACCGTACCGCTATAATTTAAACAGGCTGCGACTCTATGTTGTTGAACCTTGGAAAGCTCTGACAATTTAAAATAACCCTGCGCTAAATGCTCATCACTTAGGGTGATCACAGCATCTTTTAATAAACTGACTCTAAAAATAAAAGCATGGGAATTAAACGCCTTGTGGTAATAAATACCCGTTAAGTGTTCAATTTTCACCTCACAACCGAGTTCTTCTTGGCATTCGCGTATAAGTGCTTGGTGTACTGTTTCACCCATATCTAACGCGCCACCAGGTAATCCCCACCCTTGTTCACCATAGCTTGCCTTCAGCTGCAAAATCTCCCCGCTTGCATTGGTGATCACCGCATGGGCGCTGAGTCGATAAAAGTCTGTAAATGTCATATTTACTCCCTAAGTTGATACTCTTAAACAATAACAAAAAACCCCGCAATTGCGAGGCTTAATGTTGTTTGGCTATAAATCACTAAATATGGCTAACTTTCACCACCTGCTTACCAGTAAAGCCACCTGCAACTTGCTTATTAAGCGCCTGTGAAATACTGCTGGCGTTAAATTCAACGTCAGTGATCTGCGGAATTTTAATATTGCCACTGGCTAAATTATCGAGTAACAAATTGCCCATAAAACTCATTCTTTGCTGGGCGCATAAACTATTGGCAAGCCAAGCTCCACCTAATGACACAATACCTATATTAGGTGCACGTCTAAACATGAGTTCTTGCTCAAACATAGGCAATGGGTTTAAGCAGGCAATACGACCACAAAAACGCATTAATTCAACATTGCGCACCGTGGTTTCCCCGCCAATAGAATCAAGTACGGCATCAAAACCTTGCGGTCCAAGTTCTTTACGGATTTTGTCGCTGAGTTTTTTATCGTTGTAATCAAATACCACGTCAGCGCCCAATTGCTTAACTAGCTTGTGGTTACGTTTACTCGCAGTGGTAAATACTGTCGCGCCGCGTTGTTTGGCAAATTGGATGGCAAGTTGCCCTACCGCGCCAGCACCCGCTTCGATAAAAATAGAATCACATTCAGTTAATTGTAGTTTATCGAGCGCTATTAACGCCGTCATTCCGGCACACGGTAACGTAGATGCATCCTTTAAGCTCACGTCATCAGGCACCTGCGACACTGCAAAATTAGGCACTTTAGCGTATTGTGATAACACGCCTTGTTCACCAATATTGCCATGCCACATTACCCGCGCACCGACATTTGGAAATACACCTTTGCTTGCTTTTACAACCACACCCACAGCATCAAGGCCTAAGATATGAGGGTATTGCCATTTACAAAAACCGTGTTTTGCAAAACATGCATCAACCGGGTTTAACGCAACATACTCAACTTTGATCAGCAGCTCGTTGTCAACGACATCGGGCACCGCAAGTTCAAGCTCAGATAAATGTATCTGTTCATTTGGTTCAAGTAACGCAATCGCACGCATTGTGGCGGGGATTGTTGATAAAAGATCAGTATGTGGCATTAAAAACTCAACTTAGCTTAATTAACTAACGCATAACTCCAACGTCCATTAAATACTTGATAAGTGTTTACTTTAGCAAGTAATGATGAAATCGTTGAGTCAATTGCATTTTCCTGCGCTATTAAAACATCCTGTCGCGCATCTAACAACTCTAAGTAGGGTATTTGCCCTTCTTGATACATTGCCTGCGCTTGTAAAAAGGCATTATTTGCAAATTTATAACGCTGTTCGGCATAGCTTTGTTGTTGACTTTGTTTGACTAATAGCTGCAATGAAAGTTCACTCTGTGCCATTGCATTCAACACTACTTGTTGATATTGGCTGTAAGCGGCTTCACTGAGATATTGCTGAGCATCACGTTGCGCCAATAACGCAGGGTAGCTCAATAATGACCACTGAATGCGTGGGGCAACTTGCCATTGCTGCGTAGTGTCAGAAAGCTGGTTGTTATCTAAGCTCAGTACACCTGCAAACGCCGTTAAACTGATATCAGGTAATAATGCTTTACTCGCAGCCACGCTTAATGAATTAGCTTGGCTAAATTCAAATAATGCTTGGCTAATATCAGGACGCAGTGCAATGGCATCACTTGGAGTGGCTAAACTTACAGTAAATGCATGCTCAAACAGCGCTTGCTCATCAACTAAGGTTAGATCAGCAGGTAACTGCCCTGTTAATGTCGCAAGCGTTGCTAGATCACGAAATTGCGCGTATTCAATATCTGGCAACAAAGCTTGCTGCTGCTTCAATTGTGCTAAGGTTCGATTTAAATCAAGCTCATTAGCGACCCCTTCCTCAACGCGAGCCCGCAGAACCGCAATACTTTGCTCTAATGCTTCAATTTGTAGGTTAATGATCTGCTGTTTTTGCTTATTACCTTGAAAACTGACAAACCCTTTTACCACAGAGGTAACAACTTCAATATGCAAAGCACGTAATTGTTCCGCTTGACTCATTGCCCCTGCATTCGCAGCATCAACAAGCGCAGTTATTTTACCAAATAAATCAAGTTGCCAATCAAGGTTAACATTGGCTTCCGATTGACGCGTGTTAACGTTACCAGTACTTGAGCGAGTGGCATCAACTGCCACTGCACCTTGGGGAAGATACTGTGCTTTTTGCCCACCTAAACGAGCAAGCGCGCTTTGTAACTGCAACTGACTAGTGTGCAAATCATGATTATTAGCGCGCGCACTGAGCACTAGATTATTTAACTGGGTTGAATTTAATTGCTGCCACCAGTTAAGTTCGTCTTGACCTTGTAACTGTGCAGCGATCTGTGTTTTTGCAACAAATTCTTGTAGCTGATTTTGCTGTTGCTGCTCATCAATTTTACTGGCGCAGCCACTTAATAAACCCGCCATAACAAGAGCGGTTAACTTATACTTACTCATTAATTTGCTCCTGCGTAGTCACTTTACGGGTTTTAGTTACCAAAATATAAAATACAGGGGTAAATAATAAACCAAACACGGTTACACCAATCATACCCGAGAACACTGCGTTGCCCATTGCATGGCGCATTTCTGCTCCAGCTCCCGTTGCTAATACTAAGGGAATAACACCCGCAGTAAAGGCAATTGACGTCATTAAGATAGGTCGTAAACGCATCCGACAAGCTTCTAAAATAGCGTCGAAATGACTCAACCCATGATTATTTTTATCGCGTGCAAACTCCACCATTAAAATGGCATTTTTAGAAGCCAAGGCAACCAATACAATCAATGCTATTTGCGTGAAAATATTATTATCAGCGCCAACCAACCATACACCCATTAATGCTGAGAATATTGTCATTGGTACAATAAGAATAATAGCCAGTGGTAGACGTAAGCTTTCATACTGCGCAGCCAATACCATGAACACTAATAACACCACTAATGGGAATACATAGACCATGGTATTACCCGCTAGAATTTGCTGAAAAGTAACTTCGGTCCATTCGTACTCAATACCCGTAGGTAAATTATCAGCCAAGATCAGTTCAATTGCCTGCTGTGCTTGATCTGAACTGTAACCAGGCGCTGGACTACCATTAAGCTCTGCACTTGGGTAACCATTGTAATGCATCACTCGATCAGGGCCTGTTGTAGGCGTTACCGTTAATACCGAGCCCAATGGCACCATATTCCCTTGGTTATTGCGCACTTTTAGATTCAATATTTGTTCTGGATCAAGGCGGAAATCAGCATCAGCTTGGGCATTAACTTGGTACGTACGGCCAAATAAATTAAAGTCATTAACGTACATTGAGCCCAAATACACTTGCAACGCATTAAATACTTCATCCAATGGAATACCTTGAATAAGCGCTTGCTCTCGGTCGATATCAATATCCATTTGTGGTACTTGAATTCTAAAACTTGAATAGAGCCCCATTAACGCAGGATCTTGCTGAGCTTTAGTAATCACCGTTTGCAAACTGTTAAATAGTGTTTCAAAGCCTTTATTACCGCGATCTTCAATTTGCAGTTTAAACCCACCCGTGGTGCCTAAACCTTGGATTGGCGGCGGTGGAAATACAGCCACAAATGCTTCATCAATGGCACTAAAACGCTGGTTTAACTGTGCCGCAATAGCCATCGCCGATTTACTCGGATCGCTTCGCTCACTAAAGGCTTCTAGCGGTGTAAATACAATGGCACTATTAGGGCTGTTAGTAAAACCATTTACCGACAAGCCAGGAAAGGCAACTGTGTTTGCAACACCAGGTACTTGCAGTGCAATTTCTTGCATTTGCCTAACCACATCTTGAGTACGGTCTAAACTCGCTGCATCAGGTAATTGTGCTATCGCAACTAAATACTGCTTATCTTGTGCAGGAATAAAACCACCCGGCACGGCATCAAATAGCTTAATTGTTCCGCCTAATAAAACCACGTATGCAATCACCACTACCACGCTCATGCGCATTAGTTTTTGTACCAGCTTTTGATAGCCTTTGGCGCCACGGTCAAATACTCGATTAAAGGGTGCAAATAACCAGCGACCAAATAAACGATTTAATAAACGCGTCAGCGCATCCGGTTTAGCATCATGGCTTTTAAGTAATAGTGCCGCCAACGCCGGTGATAAAGTTAATGAGTTAAATGCTGAGATAACCGTTGAAATAGTAATAGTTAACGCAAACTGTTTATAAAATTGACCTGATAAACCACTAATAAACGCGGTAGGAATAAACACTGCACACAACACTAACGCAATCGCGATTATAGGCCCTGTCACTTCAGTCATCGCCACGCGCGTTGCTTCCAGAGGTGATAAACCTTGTTCAATGTTACGTTCAACGTTTTCGACCACCACGATAGCATCATCGACCACAATACCTATGGCAAGTACTAAACCAAATAACGACAGCGTATTGATCGAGACCCCTAACCACTGCATCACCGCAAAAGTACCAATCAGTGAAACTGGCACAGCTATAAGTGGAATAATCGAAGCACGCCAGGTTTGTAAAAATAACACCACTACAATTACCACTAACGCGATAGCCTCAAGTAACGTTTTGATCACCGCATCAATCGAGCCGCGAACAAATACCGTAGGGTCGTAGACAATGTCGTACTCAACACCAGCTGGAAAATCTTTCGATAAACGCGCCATGGTTTCGCGTACTTGATCTGAAAGCTCAATCGCATTAGAGCCAGGACGTTGAAATATCGGCATCGCCAGCGCTGGTTGATTATCAAGTTCAGCTCTAAGTGAGTAAGTATTTTGGCCTAAATCGACACGTGCAACATCGCTTAGACGTGTTAATTGACCTTGTTCACCCACTTTAATGATCACTTGCTGAAACTCTTCAATACTGTTTAAGCGTCCTTTTACATTTAACAATATTTGAAATTGACTGTCTGTTGAAGCAGGTTGTGCACCTAAGCTACCCGCTGCAACTTGTTGGTTTTGCGCACGCAATGCGTTGACGACGTCCATTGCGGTTAATTCTCGTGCCGCTAATGCATCGGGGTTAAGCCACACTCGCATTGAATATTGACCACCACCAAATAATTTTACATCGCCTACGCCACTCAAACGTGCAATTTGGTCTTTCACATATAAGTCAGCGTAGTTAGATAGATACGCCGTATCATGTGTTTTTTCCGGTGAGAATAAGTGTACCACCATGGTTAGATCCGGTGATGATTTTTCAGCGACGACGCCTAAGCGCTGCACTTCTTGTGGTAGCCGCGGCAAAGCACTGTTAACCCGATTTTGTACTTGTACTTGCGCACGATCTAAATCCGTTCCCAATGAAAACGTTACCGTCAGTGTCATACGCCCATCACTGGTCGCCTGGGAAAACATATACAACATGTTTTCAGTACCATTGATCTCTTGCTCCAATGGAGTAGCCACAGTTTGTGCTATTACGGTTGGATTTGCTCCAGGGTAGTTCGCAGTTACCACAACTGTCGGCGGAACAACTTCAGGATACTCACTGACCGGCAGTTGAAACAACGAAATACCACCGGCGATTAAAATCACCAATGACAGCATGGCTGCAAATATCGGTCGTTGAATAAAAAAGTGAGAAAATTTCATTATTCGTCCTACTTCTTAGCCATAAGCGTGTGCTGCGCCGTTGGCGATAACGTAAAAGCAACACCAGTTGTGTCTAGGGTCACTGTATTAGGTGAAATCGGCATGCCAGGTCCAACACGCGCAGGACCATTAACCGCAATCACATCGCCAGCTTTTAAGCCCGAGGTAATAGCGCGAAAACTGCCATAGCGCTCACCGGTTGTAACCAGTTTATATTCGAGAATATTGCCTTCACCTACAGTGAGCACAAAGCGATTTTTCAAATCGGTGCCAATTGCTCTATCAGGCACAATAACTTGCTCTGTAACGTCATTGGCCGCTAACTTAATACGTGCAAATGAACCGGCGCGTAAGGCGGTATTTTCATCAAATCGTGCACGCACTCGCAAAGTACCTGTTGCTGCATTGATTTGATTATCAATAAAGTCGATATAACCGGTGTGTGCAAAGCCATTTTGACCCACTTTTTGCATGACTACTTGCTGATGAGCAGCGGCGGTTACTTCATCAAATGAACTATTCCAAGTGCGTTCATCAACATCAAAGTAAGCATACATAGTTTGATTTGATACGATTGAAGTCAGTACACTTTGCCCTGCAAGCACATTATTACCTTTGGTAATATTTGCACGCGAGATCACACCATCAATGGGTGAACGTATATCTGTAAATTCTAAATCTAAATTAGCTGCAATTAGCTGGGCTTTTAAGGCAGCAAGTTGTGCTTCACGTTGGCGTAACGTTGAGGTACGTGATTCCGCTTGCTCTGTTGAAATCGCTTTTCGCTCGGTTAATCGCACCGCTCTTTTAGCTTCACTTTGCGCTTGCGATAAAGCGGCTTCAGCACTGACTACTTGTGCCTCTAAACTTGCTACAACCGCAGCATATGGGCGAGCGTCAAGTTTAAACAGTAAGTCACCCTGTTTAACCTCGTCGCCCTCATTAAACGCAATATGCTCAATAACTCCGGCAACACGTGGCATAAGTGATACTTCTTCCGGCGCTTCTAAACGCGTAGTGTAGGTGTGCCAGTTTTGCACTGGCTTAATGATCACCGAGGCAACATCTATTGGTTGAAGATGTGGTTGATTGCTCTGTTGAGCAGGCTCTTCTGCACAACCGGTGAGGGCAAGTGATGCCCCTAAAACTGCAATAGCTATTAAGTGTTTGTTCATGACGACGCTCCATTTAGTGTATTTTTCTATGTTACGGAACATTGTTGTGGACAAAAACCATAGATTTTTAAATTCATTAATGCCAATATGGCATCAATTAAATATTGGTGAGTAATTAATGGATACCACAAGTCGCTTATTGATGTTGTTAGAAGTCGTTGAGCGAGGCTCATTCGCTAAAGCAGCAGAAACCCGTAATATTGATCGTTCAGTGATCTCAAAACAAATAAGTCGTCTCGAAGATGATTTAGGAGTACGTTTACTGAACCGCACCACCCGCTCATTTTCACTGACAGCTGCAGGGGCCGAAATGATTAAAAAGGCCAGTGAGTTGAGGCAACTACTAGGTGAAACTGTACGTTTAGCCGAGAATTATCACCAAGAGCCACGCGGTGTATTAAAAATCACTTCATCGACTATTATCGGCAGGCGTTATCTACAACCTGTGATTAATGATTTTCAAAAACGCTTCCCGCAAGTAGAAGTTGAACTAAGACTCGATGATAAGTTAGTTGATCTGGTATCTGAAGGCTTTGATCTTGCTTTTCGGGTCGGTGAGCCAAAAGACTCATCACTGATCGCACGTAAAATTGCGCGCAATAGATTACTAATATTAGCCGCACCTGAGTTTATTCAAACGTATGGATTGCCAAGTAAAATAGAGGACTTAATTGATTTACCCGCAGCCAGTTATTCCAGCACTTCGTTGCGCGTTGAGGGTATTCGTTATGTAGATCAATATGGTCTACCGCAAGAGCAAAAAATTAAGAGTGTGTTTAGAGCCAATGATGCCGAGGTACTGCTCGATAAAACGCTTTCTGGAACAACCTATGTGCTCGCGCCAGCATTTATTATTAATGATGAAATAAAACAAGGACGTTTAGTGCCCTTATTAACAGACATCAAATTACAAGAATACAGTGCGATGTACGCGGTATATCCACACCGTGATTTACCTGTAAGAACACGGTTATTTTTTGATGCGATACGTGATCACTTAGGTAAAGAAACACCACTTTGGGAAAGTAACATTCCCGGTTTCGAGCACATGTATCAAGGTTAAGAAACCTGTTCTAGTTTTGCTGAGTATTGCTGCGAGTCAGAATAAACGTTATTTCGACCATGTTTTTTTGCATAATAAAGTTGCTCATCTGCTGCTTTAACCGCTTGTTTTAGGCTATCGCCATCACGATAAGCAGCTAAACCGATACTTGCTGTTAAACTTATTTCACGCTCACCAACATTGATAGCCGTACTTTGCAAACCGACTCTGATATTTTCAGCAATTTGATAAGACTCCTGTTGATTCGAATCAGGAATGAACAGCGCAAACTCTTCGCCACCAGTACGAAAAACTCGCCCCTTGTTAAGTGTTTCTCTTAATATAGTGGCAATTTCGACCAGAACTTGATCGCCCACATCATGACCAAATTCATCATTTACTTTTTTAAAGTAATCGAGATCTAGCACCATAATAAATAAATTAATTTTGTCTACCAGCTCAACTTCAAAGTAATGGTTCATTGCTAAACGGTTGCCGGTGTTTGTCAGCGGATCTAACAAGGCAAGGTTTTCTAATCGTTCTGCAAATTGTGCTCGACTCGCTTCAAAAGTATGTGCAATGACCCAAATGCTCAAATAGCTAAAGCTCATATTTAGGTACAGGTTAAGGTCTAAAAATGGTGCTAAAGAGGTTTTACTAGTAAACACAGCGGTTTGTATACACACCAATAATAGCGATAGATAATAGCCGCGTTTACATCCTAATAATAAATAAAATAATACGGGTAAGGTAAAGGTCCAAATGAACAAACCGCTCCTCATCGCAGCTAGGTAAGTTCCCAAGGTTACTAATAGCATAATACAAAGGCACAATAATAACGGCTGCCAAGTCTGAAATTTTCGTGTCCGAGCATAGTTAAAAGTATAAAAACAATAAATAGCAAACACCCCTTCTAAAATCCCTAATGAGTAAAAGTCATTAATAAAAAGATTAAAATAGGTAAAAACACTCGCTAAAATTCCGAAACAGAAACAAATCCATTTCAGTAAATTTTCACGTAATACTTGAGCGCTATCTAAGGCTGCGATATCCATTGATTAACTTTAATTCGAACGAAAAAAAGTCAGTCTAACGGTTAATTGAAAGAGTACAAGCTCTATTTGTTTTTGATATATTCATTTTTATAAAAAATTTTTAAAATTAAGATCTTAGTAACTAACAGCCTATTCATCATTAATTAATTGTTCTATATCTTCTAACATATCGGAGAACTCAGCATTAGCATGTTGGCGCTGTTTTGCTGTCAACGTGGCTCTTAAACTCACAAGTAAACGCGCATAGCGCTTTGAATTTTCAGCATCTAAGCGAATTAATTGGTCACTCATAAACACCTCTCGCTCAGTAATGACAGCTGATAATTGGCTAATAAATTGATCGCGGCTAAGTTGGCTATCAAAAAATACCTGTTTGAGTTTATCCAGCCGAGTTTGCTTGTAAGCTTGCCTTAATAAAAATGTTGCTTGAAATTCGCTGTTCGCTTGGGTGATCAAAGACACTTGTTGTTCACTCAGTTTACCAAGCCACTGTTTATAAGTATCTAACTGACGTTCAAGGCGATCTTGCTCACGCTGTGTTGGGGTTTGCTCATTATACTCGTCACTTTCTGTGGTTATATCCTCTGCAATGGCAGCAACAAATTCTTCTCTTTGCTCCGTGGATAAACCAATAGCAAGTTCAATAAGATCGTCTCTTACATACATAACTAACGATTGCCAATGTGTTTTAAAACCTTGAAAATACGTTAATAATGCTTGCTCTGAAGGGTCTTCATCAAGTAGCTTTTGTAATGCCAACAGATCCTGTCGATATAAAGGTAATTGCGTCTTACGATGCCAATCCCGACTTTGCTTAATTAAGTCTTTAGCTTGTTTGCTTTGCTGCTTCGATAAATCAACGTAGTCATCAATCCAAAACGCCGATAACCAGCCTATATTATTGTAGGTAAATGTAGCTGAGCACCCAGTCAGAGCTAATAGCAACACACCAACTACTGCGAACTTATAATTCAAGCACATGTTTTTTATCGACATTTTTTATTTTTCTTACGATTATTTATAGCACTACGTTAATCAACTTAGCGCATTATGTAAATGAGGGAATTAAAATAAAACCGAACAAATAGAAATAATTATCATTTAGCTATTGACGCACATTCAAATACAAGTAATAATCGATCGCATCAACACCAAGCAGCCCAACACGACAGGTTTGCGCTTCTTGTAAGAATTGAACGTACCGACCTCAGTGCCCTAGGGAAGATCGACCAGTAAGGATGCTGGGCCCCTTTAGTACAAAGTTGTTGATGAAGATGGTGACGCTTCGAGCATATTACTTACTCGACCCAAGTAATATAATTAAAAGATCACACTCACTTGCTACATTGCTCATATCGGTGACGGTTGATATGACCCAAAAAGCCCCATCAGGGGCTTTTTTTATTCCTTTAAATTTTCTGTAATATCTGTATCTTATGTCTAAGTTTTATCATTTATAGTGCGAAGCTGGGCAATTGTGGTTGTTGAGACTAAAATTAAACAGTAACACGCTAATTGGAGGTATTGTCATGTGGCAGCCGAAGTTTAAGATATTGTTGATGGTCGGTGCACTTAGCATCTGTGGTGTTGCTCATGCGGGACTTGAAGAAGGGATCCGCGCAGCCAATGAAGGTCAATTTGAAGATGCACTTAGAGAGTTTAACTACCTTGCAGAAAAAGGCTTTGCACCAGGAATTTACGAGCTAGGGCAGCTATATGAAGGTGGCCACGGCGTAACGCGCGACTATCACAAAGCTGCTGAACTTTACCAGCAAGGCGTTAAAAAGAACCACGTCGACTCAATGTTTGCATTAGCTGTACTTTATCAAGAAGGTAAAGGCGTTAAACTTGATAAACAAATGTCAGTTTCACTCTTTAAGCAAGCCGCGGCAAAAAACTTACCTGCTGCTCAGTTTAACTTGGGTGTGATGTACGCCAACGGCGATGGCGTTGCGCAAGATTATAAAGAAGCTATTAAATGGTATGAAAAAGCCGCTGGTAATAATTATACGCTAGCACAGTTTAATATGGCGCTGATGTATTTCGAAGGCCATGGAGTCGAAAAAAACATCGAAAAATCATACATCTGGAACACTGTTGCTGAGTATAATGGTAATTTAGATGCCAGTCACAGTCGCAAGCTAGATGAGCGCAAGCTGATGCCTGCGCAAATTGCAGAAGCCAAAGAAAAAGCTGATGCATTGTATGAAAAAATCCAAGCTGGGCTGTATGCGGGCGAAGATCGGATGTTTTAACTGCCAGTTAAAACGCTATTGGATTGTACTTAACGCCAATTTATGGCCGCAAGTACAACCATTTAAGTATTTTAATCAATATCTTATTTTGCGCCAACAACAATCCTAATTTAGGATTAAAACCACTCGTTTTCAATGTATTACGTGCATGGCTAAAGGTTAAAAAGCCTTCTATACCGTGATAGTTTCCCATCCCAGAAGGACCTAAGCCACCAAATGGCGCATCATCAGCAGTCACCTGCATTAAGGTGTCATTTATTGCGAAGGTACCACTTTGTGTTTGCTGTTGAATACCTTCATTGATTTGTTTATCTTGCCCCATTATGTACAAAGCTAACGGCTGAGGACGTTGATTTATGTATGCAATCGCCTGAGGTAAAGCTTGATAACTGACAATCGCAAGAATTGGTCCAAACAGTTCTTCTTGCATCAACTTCATATTGTCATTCACATCAGTCACAATGTGCAAACCAAGACGATGCTTATGTTCGTCGCTTTGGTTTTCATCTAACGGCTTAATTATCTGTGCGCCCTGTTGCTGTGCATCTGCCAATAAATCGGTTAAACGCTGAAAATGGTGGTGATTAATAACCGAGGTTAAATTTTTCCCCTCGACACCTAAGTTATAATGTTTTTTATATAAGCTACAGAGACTTCTGACTAACTGATGCTGTAAGTTTTCCGGCACTAAAACATAATCGGGGGCAACACAAATTTGCCCTGCATTGGTCATTTTACCAAATAAAATAGCTTTAGCCGCCTTATCTATATCCGCTTGCGCGGTAATGATAACGGGCGATTTGCCACCTAACTCAAGAGTTACTGGGGTAAGGTTTTTACTCGCAGCGGCCATAACATGGCGCCCTACAGCTGTAGAGCCGGTAAAAAATAAGTGTGCGAATGGCAAACAGCTAAACTGTTGACTTAATTGCGCTTTACCTTCGATCACTGCGCAATGTTCGCTAAGCTCGCCGATAAATAGTTTTTTGATTACTTGATTGGTGTGCGGAGTAAATTCACTGACCTTTAATAATACCCGATTACCTGCGGCAATTGCGGTTATCACCGGCACGATTGATAATTGAATTGGGTAATTCCATGGAGAAATTATTCCCACCACTCCTTTGGGTTGATAGCTCACAGCAACTTTTGATGGCGCTAGGCTCAAACCCGCTTTTCGTGGTGAATTTTTTGCCCATTTAGGTAAATGCTTGATGGTGTGGCTGATCGTTTTGACCGTAGGCAGTATATCACCCAAAATCGTATCAAAAGCAGTGCGAAAGCCAAAGTCTTTCGAGCTTGCAGCTACCAATTCAGCCTCTAATGCCAACAGTTCACGTTTTAAAGATTTTAATAAACGGATCCGCTGTGATAATGCTAAATATGGCTGGGCATCAAAATGCAGCAGCATTTCATCAAATTGCGCTTTTAGCTCAGGGTTACATACAGTGCCAGTGTCAGACAAAAGCATACTCATAAACAAAATAAAGATTTAACCACTATAACTTTGTTTCTTAGCAGGGGCAATATAGAGCGCTATCAACAAACGAATAGCGCTCCGGTTGGGTAACTTTGAATTACTTAAAAATTAAATACCGATGCAGCAAGGGTCATAGTGACAAATGTGATCAGCGCAATTGCAACAATATTTAATGCAAAGCCGGCTTTGATCATATCCCGCATTTGAATTTGCCCAGAACCAAACACAATGGCATTAGGCGGGGTCGCTACAGGCATCATAAACGCACAACTACAGGCTATAGCCGCAGGAATAACCCAGACCAATGGCGAACCTGTGACTGACTCAGCGACAGGGCCAAGAAGTGGTAAAAATCCAGCTGCGGTTGCTGTATTACTGGTGATCTCAGTTAAGAAAGTGATTAAGGTTGCAATTGCTAATACACTCAATACTAATGGAATGGCGCTGACGCCTTCAATCATATGAGCTATGTATTCAGCCAAACCTGATGACTTTATTTGTGCCGCTAGGGTTAAGCCACCACCAAACAACAATAACACTCCCCAAGGAACTCCTGCCGCACTTTGCCAGTCAAGAATACGTTCATCACTGCCTTTATTAGCAGGCAAAACAAATAATAATAATGCAGCAGCAATGGCAATACCGGTATCCGATATTTTTAAACCAGAAAAATCAGCGATCAGAGGTCTAAATATCCAGCACACAGCTGCAAATAAAAACACACATAACACCCCTTTCTCAGCGCGTTGCATGGTGCCAAGACCTTTTAACTGCGAGCTAAATAGTGACTTGGTGTCGACTTTTTTAGATTTTTCATCCGTTTTATCAACTTTGTAAGCAAACTTGGTCAGCCACAACCAACAGATGATCAACATAGTCAGTGACAATGGCACACCCACCATCATCCATTGCGCAAAACCAATTTCAATTTTATAACTATCTGATAAATAAGCGGCCATCAATGCATTCGGTGGCGTACCAATTAATGTTGCAATGCCGCCAATGCTGGCACCATAAGCAATAGAAAGTAACAGTGCTTTACCAAAACCATTATTATTTGGATTAGATTTTTGCACTAAATGGGTGATAGACATAGCAATAGGTAACATCATCACTGCTGTTGCAGTATTTGACATCCACATTGATAAGAATGCCGTTACTAACATCATCGCTAATATCTGCAAACTCGGTTTTGAGCCCGCGTAGAGCATAGTACGTAAAGCAATGCGCTTGTGTAAGCCCCAACGTTCCATCGCAATGGAAATTAAAAAGCCACCTAAAAACAAAAATATTAAGGGGTGCGCATACGGTGCAGCGACACTTTTTATCGCAGCAATGTCAGCCAACGGAGAAAATACCAACGGCAATAGCGCCGTAGCTGGGATAGGAACTACTTCACTCACCCACCATGATGCCATCCAAAATGCTAATCCTGAAGTACGAAGAGCAGCGGTACTCATGCCAGCAGGAGGATCGATCAAACACGTAAGTAGCATGACCGCAGGGCCCAATAACAGCAGCAACATCTGTATCATTGGATTTTTTTCAGGTTTATCGTCTAAAGTTTGTGTGCTCATATTCAACCCCTTTAAAATTTATACTTTAAGCCAAGGGCTAAGCTACTATCCGTTTGCTGTTGCAAATCTAAGTCAGTATAGAATAAGTACGCGGTAGTTTGTTTATCAAATAAATAATCCACACCTGCAGTCCACTGGCTGCCCTTAGTACTTTGGCGAATAGTTGAGTCATCACTGGCAAATTGTAGTTTTGGCTGCCATTTGTCAATTGTATAACTGGCACTCAACACATAGCCGTTTCCTGATTTAGTACCATCTACTGACTCACTGTGCTGGTAAATAGCACCTAGTTGTAAATCATTTTTCTGCCACGCGCCAACGATGCGACTGGCGTTGATATTATTGAGTGAATCAATATGGCTGATCGCCACATAATAATTTTTATTTTTTAAACCACGGTCACCATAAATTAACGTAGCGGCATAGCCGGCTTCATTATTGGCACTGTCATCCTTCAAAGCATAGGTAAGTGATAGCTGAGCACCCGCATATGATTTTGAACTATACGTTATGGTATCACCAAGGCGATCTTGACCCGGTAGTAATTGAGCAATATCGGCTTGAGTTTCATTGAAGTTATCAACTTTACCTTCTGAATACTTAAAGCGTGTATCGTTTCGACCAACTACAACTTCACCAAAATTTCCCGCTAAACCTAAATATGTATTACGGGCACTAAATGGCTCATCTGTATCATCGTGCTCAAAGCCCTTTACTTGCACTTCGTATTTAAATACCGCTTTTAACGAGTCAGTGAGTACATGTTGCCCTTTCACACCAATGCGTGAAAAAGGCGCATCGATTTGCGTTCCTTTTTTAGCATAGCGCATTACACCGTTGTCAGTATTAGCAATTTGCACTTCTGCTTTACCATAAATGTCATACTCTGCGGCATGAACACTTTGTCCAAAGCAAGCTGCTGCAAAACTCGTTGCTACAAAAACAGGGGTTAGCTTTTTGTCTATTATTATCATTGTGTGCCCTTATTGTTAGGATCATTTGTTGTTCCCGCTAATAAAGGCAAGTTTACTGCCAACTGCTTATAAAAAAGTAAAATTTAATATATTCAAATAGTTAAGTTTAAAATTAAATTATACTTACAATAAAGTGTGCGGGATCCCACACACTATCAAAACGTCTGTGTCACTGTTTCCACCCATCAAATTAAGCTGAGCAGGTAAATCACTTAAGCAAAGCTCTGGTTAATCAATAAACATGTCACGATTGAGGCCATATTTACTCATTTTGTCATACAAGGTTTTACGGGCAATCTGTAAGGTATTCATAGTTTCTTTAATACTACCTTGGTGGCGCTCAAGGGCTTCTTCGATTAAAGATTGCTCATAAAAGCACACTTTTTCCGCCAAACTCAGATCGGGCGATAACTCACTGCCATTATTATTTTCGGTATTGGCGAACGCTAATTCAGCACCCAGCAGCACCGCTCGTTCAGCTTGGTTTCTAAGCTCTCTGACATTACCTGGCCACTGGTAACTAAGTAAACGCTGTAATATATCGCTACTTAGAGGAGCCGGAGGTTTATGAAAACGAGTCGCGGCAATAGAGCTAAAATGTTTGAATAATAAAGGAATATCAGCTTTCCTATCACGCAATGCCGGAATACTTACCCTCACTAAATTGAGTCGATAATATAAGTCAGCTCTGAAGTCCCCTTTTTCGACCAAGGATAATAAATCAACTTTGGTTGCCGCAACGATACGTATGTCTAAGTCAACGGCGGTATTAGCGCCGACGGGGGTCACTTTTCGCTCTTCTAAAACGCGAAGTAACTTTACTTGTAATGATGCCGGTGTGCTTTCTATCTCATCTAAAAACACCGTACCACCTTGAGCAAACTCAAACTTACCTTGGCGACTGTGTGTTGCCCCTGTAAACGCGCCACTGGCCGCACCAAATAGTTCACTTTCAATCAGTTGCTCTGGTATGGCACCACAGTTAATTGCCACAAAATTACAGTTTGAACGGCTGCTTTGGTCGTGTAAAAAGCGTGCAACTAACTCTTTACCGGTGCCAGTTTCACCTTCAATCATTACATCTGCGGGAGTGTCGATCACCGCATTGAGCAAATGCATCATTTGCTGCATTTGCACGGTTTCCCCTAAGATCCGCACACCTGGGGCTGACGTTTTTTCTACCGCTAATTTTAAAGCACGGTTTTCCATTACCAAGGCACGCTTATCGCACGCTCTGGCAATGCAATCTAATAACTGCTCAGTGAGAGGTTTTTCAAATAAGTCGTAAGCTCCTAATTGCATTGCTTTAACAGCCACTGATACATCAGCAAATCCAGTCAGAAAGATCACCGGTAATTCGCTATCAAATGCTTGAACTTGTTCTAAAAAAGCCAGTCCATCCATTTTCGGCATATTAATATCACTGAGCACCACCCCGTTAAAACGACGATTAAGTTTTGATAAAGCACTCATTGGATCGCTAAAACACTGTACTTGATAGCCTTCGAGTGTCAGCAATTGGTCAAGTGAATCGCGGATCATCGCTTCGTCATCAATAACAATGACCTGTTTACAATCAGTTGCTAACGTATTCATAACGCTCCTTTAGTACTTGCTAAGGTAATAATGAATTGAGCACCACCGCCAGGGCGATTATGCGCACTTAAACAGCCATTAAATGAATTAATAATTTGCTTAGAAATAGATAGCCCTAAGCCAAGGCCATTAGTCGATTTAGTGCTATAAAAAGGCTCAAAAATAGTCCCAAGCGCATGTAACTCGATACCAGGCCCAGTATCCAAAATAGACAGCTTAACGCGGTCGTCAAACTGCTCTATCTCAAAACTCAGCTCTCGCACAGTACTGTCAGCCATTGCTTGGCTGGCATTGGTGATCACATTCACTAATACTTGCTCAAATTTAATGCCATCAACCCATACTTTTACAGTGTCAGCGATATCAGCGGTGTTAACGTTGACATCATCCTGCTTTAATTGCGCGGAGGCGATCACCATGGCATTTTTAAGTAACTGGTTTAAGCTTTGCTCTCTTAACTGTGTTTGTGCCGGTTTACTAAAGTGCTTTAATTGTCCAACAATTTTATGTACTCGTTCGATCAACGATTGCACAATAACAATATTTTCAGCTGCCTTTGCAATATCACCTTTGGCAATCAAGCGTTTAGCACTAACCAAATACGTACTCATTGCACTCAAGGGTTGGTTAATCTCATGATTAATACCCGCGCTGAGTTGACCTATGGTGGCCAATTTGGCTGTTTGCACCAGCGCTGTTTGTGCTTTTTCGAGTGCATGGGTGCGCTCTATAACTTCTTGCTCAAGGCTATGACGAGAAAAAAGTAATTTTTTATAGCCGGCAAAACGTGCCATTAAACTGTAAAAAAGCATTAACCCCCCAGCATAAATCACACTCAACCAAAACAATCGCCCTAGTTGATTAATATTCACCGACGATATATCAACAAGCACAGTTATTTTTGCATTAAGTCGCTCAATCGGCGCACTTGCAGGCATATATTTACTGCGTTTATTCGCATCATTAACGTATAACAGGGGCATCCCTTGGCTAATAATGTGCTCAGCAGTGATAACTTTTGGTACATACTCTAGGTAGCGTCGGCTTGTCGTAAAGTGTTGATAGTCTGCTGCTGTGAGGCTATGCAACGAATTGAGTCGCCATGAGGGGCTATCGGACATAGCAATAATATTATCGTCTAAGCTTAAATAAAAATGGCTAGCGTGGGACGCATTCAGTAATTGTCGATCAGTTTCAAACTTAGATACATTCACTTTTAAGGTGACCACACCTATTACTTGGCCATCGCGATAAATCGGTTCAGAAAAATAAATACCCCGTTCTTTAGATCGTAAACCAAGAGCAAAATAGGCAATTTTGTTACCCGCCAATGCCTGAGAAAAATACGGACGAAATGCAAAGTTATTACCGATATAACTGTAATCAAGTTGCCAATTGCTCGATGCAATAACATCCCCTTCACGATTAAGGACATAGACGTCTGATGCACCACTGGCTTGTTGGATATCAGCCAAGTAATTATTAATAGGCTGCACGGGCTGATCAGTATCACTGAGAAATGCAGTGAGTAACTGGTTATCAGTAACTAAATGAGGAATAGTTGCAAAACGAGAGAGTTCGGTATCAAGATAATTACGCAATTGACCCACTTGGAGTTCAGCTTGCTGCTTTGCTTGACTTAAATCATAGTGTCGGCCAAATAAAAAACTAAGCAACAATACACTAATTAAAATGGCAACAGCGATTAATATTTTTCGGGGAAAACGCAGCATGATCAACCAAAGGGCACACCTGAGCGTCCCTAAAACTTAAAATTTGATTTGATAGTGTAACGAGTATTCACTGCCGACACCAGCAACAGTGCCATCTGTAACTCTTGGATCGTACACACGGTAGTGCTTATCTAAGAGATTATGGGCTTTAAAACTAATTTCACCGCGTGCAGAAAATTGCCAACTCACAGCCCCGCCGAGCAAAAAGTAAGCCGGTTGAGTAAAGTCGCTTGTCATTGTCGGGCCACTGACGGCATCGCGCCAAACACTATTGAGGCTCAGCACCCATTGCTGATGATGATAATTAGCAATCACACTAGCAAAGCGCTTAAACGTTGGCTTAATTGGCGTATCAAAATACTCGCTGTAAGTCGCTTCCACTGATAAATCACTAGTAATGTGGATCATGCTATCTAATTCAACACCACGATTAATGTCATCTAATTGGTTTTCAAAGGTAAACTGATTATTGGCAGCTGAATTCGGCACTAGATTAATAAAATCAACAAGTTGATTATAAAAAAGCACCGAATTAATATGCCAATCTTGTCCCTCGTAGCGCCAAACAAGCTCTGTGGTTTTAACATATTCAGACTTTAAGTTTGGATTGCCCTTAGTCACATCATCATCTGAATACAATTCATTCGTCACAGGAGTGCGAAACGATTCACCGTATTGTAATTTAAAAGTATGCGCGCGAGTTGGTGAGTAGATTGCGGAAATGCGCGGCGATAATTTACTGTCTATCGCTTTAACATCATCATAACGTGCCCCTAAAAATAAGGTCAATTGCTCAGCAAAAGGCACTTTGATTTGCCCATAAATACTTCGGGTTTCAAAAGTCGATTGCAAACTCTGAAATGGCGCATAATTACTGATTGTAACAATCCCCCCTTGATAAAACGGATCTTCAACAATAATTTCACCGCTGTTAATATCAAAATAATTAACACGTAAGTCCGCTTTATGTTGCTCTGCGCGGCTATATTGCAAGCCTGAGTTGATTGACCAACCATTATTAAATTGCTGACTGGCCTCTACACTGACTGTTAAATCCGTTGTATGCCAATCAGGACCAACAAAAAAATCATAACTAGCGTTAGGTAAAGTTGCTGCAGGTGCGATTAATCCTGCACTTTGTATTTGATGATGTGCATACGCTATTTTTGTAGCCAAAGTACGTGTATCAGTTTCAAGCCAATCATAACCTACAGATAGGAAAGTATTCTCACTACGATGTTGATTACTGTCAGAATAACCACCAAGGTTTAAAAACTCTTTCAGTTCAACATGATTATAACGCGCTCTCACAGCCAGTTTATTGATATCGACACCCGCTTCAAAGTAAACTGATTGCAGTGGATCGTTTACCCCTTGTGGATAACGCTTACCACTTTTTTGGTTATACGCGCCATTAGCAAATAGATGTGTTTGCTGATTAACTTGATGACTAACCGAGAATGCAGCGCTGGTTTGACCTACATTACCCACAGCCAGCGACATTTCATTATTTTGGCTTTTAGTCACTATATTCATCACCCCTAAGAATGCATTACTGCCATATAAAGCAGAGCCAGGGCCACGTATAAATTCAACTTTATCAATAACTTCTACAGGTATATAAGGCATATAAACTGACGCTTTGCCAAATGATGACTCATTTAAACGTTCACCATTGATCATCACTAAGATATTGCCGCTATCAAGGTAAACACCTCTTGCGTGATCTTTTGGTACAGCGCCTACCCAATCACCACGAGTAGATTGCATACCAGGAACAAAATTCATCAATTCAAACGCATTATTCACCCCAAGTAAGGCTATTTTTTTGCGATTAAAAACAGTGATAGTTGAGGGGGCAGAAGCGAGAGTTTCTAAGGTTTTTGAGGCAATATCGACATGAACGTCAAGCAAATCTTCAAAGCTAAGCGCAAATAAATCATCAGCGTCGCTCGCCAGTAAGGGGGCTGTGTTAACACATAAAAAAAGACATGCTGTTAGCTTTAAAATCATTACGCCGCTTTACACCTATATTTTTCATTGGAGTTAGCACATCATAAGTAACGTGCTATTTACAATATTAATACAAATACGCGACGGCGTGAGAGTTTTTCTCTATTAATTTATAAATTTAGGCTACAGCTGAAATCTGCTTAGCTTTTAGGTATTTATATAAACCAATTAATGAGGCTGCGATCCAAAATATTTCAATCACAAAACTTGCTAAATTAAAGTTATAACAAAGACTTATAAGCAACAAAATAGCGCCAGATAAATTCATCATGTTATATAAAAGCCCTGTTGGCGTGGCTTTACCCAGTTGTAGCATAAAAAACGCGCCAACCACTAAAAACGTACCTGTCATACCAACAATATCAAATAAAAGTGCAATCACGGGTGTCCCCTATCCTTTTTAATCATACCCAACAAACTGGCCCATTCCATGGGGAGGGTTGTTTTCAATCATTGAAACAGCAAACCGGGTAAGTTTAGCAGCCTCGCCAAAAGCGCACAGGATAAATGTCCGTATTTGAACTGAATAACCCCATATTTATCAGAGACTCTTGAACTTTAATTCAAATAATTGTGCTATTCATAACGAATCGACTCTAGCAAACGCTCTATTATAGGTAAGCAGTGTGTTTTATCTTTTTCCATAAAGGTAAACGTTAAAACCATAAAATATTTGTCAAATTTTAAAGCGTATACCATGTAAGAAGTGACTTCAGTTTCGCCTTTCCAAACGCCTTGCATCAATTGTTCTTTAACAGTGCCAATGGGGAGGTTTCGTTCATTTTCAACTCCAACCCGTTTATACCATGGCATATGCTTCATACCTCCCTGACGCAAATGAGTCTAATGTATTTTCGTCACTTAGATACACAGTACCGGCACACTCCAAACCTTCATCATGGGTGATTAATGATAAACGTTGTTCACTCTCATTTAGCCAAGCACCATCAAGCGATAGACTTAGTCGAGTTAAGCCAGGGTAAGTGATTGTATTTAATGCCTGCTCTTTTTGTTGAAGCTCTTTTTTAACGCCCTTTTCTTTCGGTAACTGTTCTGGTAGATCAAAAAAACCATAAGGAAAATATTTACCAAAATGAGTGTTTTTTAGGCTTATACCACGCATTTTTGCGACAGCAGCGGCTTCTACTGCCCAGTACCCAAAATAACCTATATGATAATCATCATTGTGGCTATTGTACCAATGTAAGCCTTTATAACGAATGTACCATTTTTTAGAATACTTTTTCAGTTCTTCTAAAAATTCACAATCGTCACTAATATTTGAGATAGTCAAAATTTGACCGATTTTTTTAAGGCGAACATCTTGACCTAGCTGTACATTGTTTGAACGATAACTCAACAGTTTTGCCAATATATAGCCATTACTGCCGCTACTTTGCCATTTTTCAGCCAATAATGCCCACGCTTTATCACTAACATCAACCAAAATAGCCAATGAAATAAGTTTGACTAATGTATATACACTATGTGGATAGCTACTCCACTCATTGTCTGTTTTAAGATAGTAAGTGATAGTCCGCTCGACTGTTTCTCTTATTGTGTCAATACTATGACCGAGTGAAAACTGACAGATTGATAATTCTATCCCAACGTTTATTAAACTATCTGATATTCTTTCCAATTGTTCATATTCAAGCTTTTGCGATCCAAGCATTTTCGATTCAATAACATTTTCACCATGCGCTAACATGCCCATTCTATTCGCATAGAATTGTTTTAATTTTCCTTCACGATTTGGGTAATCCCGCATTACATTAGCCACCATTAATTTGAGTCACTCTGGCAGCCTTACCACGAGGTATTTTTGGTATGCCACCACTAACATGAACAATTTTTGAATAAGTAATTGTTCCATTATCAGTTGTCCTAGCCAACACAGGATATAGTTGGATTTCATTGTTTTTCGGGGGATTACTATTTTTTTAAAGTGTTTATGTAAATACGTTAGGTTAATCACAAAAACTTATTCTTAAGTTGAATGTCTAAATCTCTGAGATAATCTAATCCAAAGTTGTCCTTAGAAAAATTAGTAACGAGCTTATTTGGAAGAGTTTTATCAACACCATCATAACAACTTGCTATTCCGCAGCAAATTGACGCGACACTGTCTGTGTCTCCTCCAAAATCAACAGCTGACTTTATCAAAGCTTCATAGCTAAAATGCTGCATTAGGTTAGACATTACTGCGGCCAAAGTATCTTCTGACACTGCACGAACTCTTCCTTGCCAATTAGCATTAAACTTGTAACCTCGAGATGCAAGATACTCCGGCAATGTTTTAAGAGTCGCTTTGCTGTACAAGCCTGCATGTGCAGCAAGAGCAATGCAAACAGCAGCATCGACTGCAATTTGATGGTCATGAGTAACACGTGCTTGTATTGTGGCGTTGCGTATTACTACATCTTCATCTTTAAAAAAACCAATTGGTACAGCTCGCATCATTGCCCCATTGCCAAAGCTATCCGTTTTAACTAACCTTGCAAAATGGTCTGCATTTCTCGCCTCAGAAAATGCCGTTTGTAGTCGCTTTGCGTAGCCATGCACAGGATCACGTATATAGCATTGAAAAAATGCCTCGGCTATATGGGCTTCAGTCCAGTCAACGTCGTTTAGCATTAACTCAGACAGCGCTAATGACATTTGAGTGTCATCAGTATAACACCCAGCAATGTTAGACAATTGATGCGCACGAAAGGTCTCGAGGTTATTTTCGGCTGATATAATTTCCTGATCTACAAACTCAAAACCCGCACCATATGCATCGGCAATTGCTATTTCTACCAACATAATATTTAACTCATTCTAAATTCGGAAAAAGTGATTATATAATACCCTTTTGGTTGAAAGTAAAAAGAATACTGTTATCCAATCACTTGTTTCTATAAAACTACTTGTTAATGTTTTTAAACATGGCATTAAAAACTTGCTCTGCTGATTGGTTATCTTCACGATGTATGTCATTTGCCGCAATCTTCTTTAAAATTGATATAAAGTCTTCATCAACTCTTAGCTTATTGTACA
Source organism: Pseudoalteromonas sp. SR45-6 (assembly GCF_014163545.1). Classification (NCBI taxonomy): domain Bacteria; kingdom Pseudomonadati; phylum Pseudomonadota; class Gammaproteobacteria; order Alteromonadales; family Pseudoalteromonadaceae; genus Pseudoalteromonas; species Pseudoalteromonas sp. SR45-6. Next base: position 805 of record NZ_JACJDM010000024.1, on the reverse strand, counting down.
TATCTTGGCTTAAAAACGCATACATAATACCATAGCCGCTTTCACCTACACTTCTGTTATATCGACGAAAACTTCTGGTAAGTATCCCTGTCTTCGTTTCAAAATTTGCAGCAAAATAACGCTCAAAAAAAAGTTTTGAATTAAGCGCCTCATCGATACCAGTTTGTAATAATTCTTTTGCCCTTTTTTGTACTAATTCATATGAAGTATCAAAATTAAAATTGAAGTGATAACCGGGCAGAAGAAACGTGCCTATTTTATCACCTTTTACATCTTTAAGTGCGTATTTTAAAAATTCACAGCCTGTTTCTTTATCAATACTAACTGTCGCTTCTACCACACACCCACAATCAAGCTCATACTTATAAATTTTATTCTTAAGTGAAAGTATTCGCTGTTCAATTGAGACACGTTTTCCGGTAGCACTATCAAAAACATAGAAATTTTTACTTGATGAACCATCTTCGAAATTAACACTTTCTTCCACTACAAAATGAGAGTCATTTTCAATGTAATATACATTAGTTATTTCACCGTACTCTAAGTCAGACCGAAAATCGGCCCGACTTAGAGGGTGAATCAAACTCTGAATATTTGAGTTACCTGTTACCATATCAATCTACCTGTTTCATATATAGCACTATCGGGGTCAGACCTCAGGGAAAGAGCATGAAAAAAGTCTATGATTTCAATACCTTTTCAAGGTAATCTGTACTGCGCATAGCTTTTTTCTGTTTTGCGGGCATGCCTTTATTAAAGCTTGTTTCTGCTTTTAGCTGATTAAATGCGATGTGTCTCAGCCCCG
>NZ_JACJDM010000249.1:0-231 GCF_014163545.1 Pseudoalteromonas sp. SR45-6 | reverse complement strand
TAAAACCGTTCGTAATAGGGCGAAAAAACTGGTTGTTCTCAAATACCTGCAATGGTGCTCATGCCAGCGCTATACTTTATAGTCTTGTTGAAACCGCAAAGGCAAATGACCTTGTGGTGCATGACTATATCTCTACTTGCTTACAGCGCCTTGCTGAGCAGCCAGATAACCTTGAGCCACTGCTACCTTGGAACATTAAGCAAAGCTAGGTGTCGTTAGCTATACGCTTAC
>NZ_JACJDM010000248.1:0-237 GCF_014163545.1 Pseudoalteromonas sp. SR45-6 | reverse complement strand
AAAGTAAGCAATGAGTTATGCTATAGATACTACATCAGTTCAGCATATTTATCGGCGGAAGAACTCGCAAGATCCGCACGGCAACATTGGCAAATAGAGAATGGATTACATTGGCGTTTAGATGTCGGATTTAAAGAAGATGATTGCCGAATTAGGCGTGAAGGTGCAGCACCTGTATTTGCGGGGCTGAGACACATCGCATTTAATCAGCTAAAAGCAGAAACAAGCTTTAATAAA
>NZ_JACJDM010000247.1:0-241 GCF_014163545.1 Pseudoalteromonas sp. SR45-6 | reverse complement strand
GAACCACTGAGTGCTCAGCAACGAGGTGACTTACTCGAATTAATCGATGCGCGGTATGGGTATAAATCACACATAATTATAAGCCAGCTACCACAGGAAAACTGGCATGAAATGATAGGAGAATCGATACGAAAACAGTTAAATAAATTGACTGATGATGATCAGTTAAGCTAATTTAAAAACGGCTCTACAAAATGATAAATCAGGTGATCAAAGCTGATGAGAATCGGTGATCAAAGTC
>NZ_JACJDM010000246.1:0-242 GCF_014163545.1 Pseudoalteromonas sp. SR45-6 | reverse complement strand
TTGTGAACAACGAGATGACTTAGGTAACTGTTGCTTTAAATGGGAAGAGATTGTTTGCAGGCTAACCTCGAAAATGGGCGCGCCGGGTGTAATGAATTACTTTCCAGAAATTAGTCATATAGACCAAGAAAAGTACCCTAAAACAATAGTAACCGGTTCAGTTGTAGAGCTTTCAGCTAACCCTGTCCATTGTTATTTATTATGGGAGTGTTATGTGCGCTTTATGGATTTAAGTAAGCCAT
>NZ_JACJDM010000245.1:0-246 GCF_014163545.1 Pseudoalteromonas sp. SR45-6 | reverse complement strand
CGTGCAGAGCGAGCTATAAAACCGTTCGTAATAGGGCGAAAAAACTGGTTGTTCTCAAATACCTGCAATGGTGCTCATGCCAGCGCTATACTTTATAGTCTTGTTGAAACCGCAAAGGCAAATGATCTTGTAGTGCATGACTATATTACTACTTGCTTACAACATATTGCAGAGCAGCCAGATAACCTTGAGCCACTTCTGCCTTGGAACTTTAGCAAAGCTAGGTGTCGTTAGCTATACGCTTAC
>NZ_JACJDM010000244.1:0-247 GCF_014163545.1 Pseudoalteromonas sp. SR45-6 | reverse complement strand
AAACAGTTAAATAAATTGACTGATGATGATCAGTTAAGCTAATTTAAAAACGGCTCTACAAAATGATAAATCAGGTGATCAAAGCTGATGAGAATCGGTGATCAAAGTCATGAGAATACGCACAACCTACGCCACTTGCGTTGTAAGGCGAAAGTTAAGTGCTTTTATCACTTGAAAAAAGTTTCGCAACGAGTTTTGGTTTTACCATTCACCGCCTTATACGAGCTTCCACGATTTAATCCTGTTG
>NZ_JACJDM010000243.1:0-247 GCF_014163545.1 Pseudoalteromonas sp. SR45-6 | reverse complement strand
TTGGAAAGCAGAGCCTGAGCGCATAGAGCAATTAACGTGGAAATATAAAGTAAAGCGTTTACTAGTTCAACTTTTTATCGGCTTTCCGTGAAACGGCTTAAGTTTCAGAGTCCATGATACGTTAAGGAATAACAATGACACCCATCTTAATTTTTTAGTGACTGATTTATCAAGTGGGCAGGTTATACGGCTCGATGTAAATCAGCATAACTGCGCCGCCATATTTAAAGCGCTCAACACAACCAGA
>NZ_JACJDM010000242.1:0-248 GCF_014163545.1 Pseudoalteromonas sp. SR45-6 | reverse complement strand
GAGCGATATAAAATAGAAATGTGTGGAAATAATTCCGCTAGGGTTATTTTATTTGGTCCCATAATAATCGGATTTACTTTGAGTTTAATCTTGTTGATCTGTTGCTTTGTGGCCACCTATTCCAAGGAATAACAATGACACCCATCTTAATTTTTTAGTGACTGATTTATCAAGTGGGCAGGTTATACGGCTCGATGTAAATCAGCATAACTGCGCCGCCATATTTAAAGCGCTCAACACAACCAGAA
>NZ_JACJDM010000241.1:0-250 GCF_014163545.1 Pseudoalteromonas sp. SR45-6 | reverse complement strand
ATGGCTTACTTAAATCCATAAAGCGCACATAACACTCCCATAATAAATAACAATGGACAGGGTTAGCTGAAAGCTCTACAACTGAACCGGTTACTATTGTTTTAGGGTACTTTTCTTGGTCTATAGTAAGCGTCTAGCAAAGTGCACCTGCCAGTAACTCGTCAAACCGATTAAACTATTTCTTAATTTCAATTAGGAGATAGCCATGAGAAAAATGCGTAGCCTTGAGCAGTGGCGCAACATTATCGAA
>NZ_JACJDM010000240.1:0-250 GCF_014163545.1 Pseudoalteromonas sp. SR45-6 | reverse complement strand
TAAAACCGTTCGTAATAGGGCGAAAAAACTGGTTGTTCTCAAATACCTGCAATGGTGCTCATGCCAGCGCTATACTTTATAGTCTTGTTGAAACCGCAAAGGCAAATGACCTTGTGGTGCATGACCTAAGGGATCCCCAAAAATAATTATTAAGTTTCAATTACATCACTCACATCCATATTTTTCCAATCGATTTGCACTACTACCTGTACGAAATAGGCTAGTCCTTCCAAATAATCTCGCCGTCGCA